>JAATFA010000048.1 GCA_015655445.1 Actinomycetales bacterium
TGTTAACGGCGACCAGAATGCGTCGTGATCTGACAGCGACCGATCAGTGCTGCTGGCGGCGTGACTTGCTGGTGGAGGGTGCCGGCCGGTCGGGATCGAGGCGGTGCTTGTCGCGGTAGGACTCGCCGAGGATCTCGAGGCGGTGGCAGTGCTGGGCGAAGCGGTCGACGAGGGCGACGACGCAGGCGGCGCCTGGGAAGGTGTTGCCCCACTGCTTGAACGGGAGGTTGGTCGTGATGATGGTCGAGCGCTGCTCATGGCGACGGCTGATGATGTTGTAGAGCAGGTCAGCGGCGCGGGTATCGCACGGCAGATAGCCAAGCTCGTCGAGGACGAGCAGGTCAGGTCGGGTGTAGCGCCGGAGGCGGCGCTCGAACGCCGGCATGGATTCCTGGCCGAGGAGATCGGCGAGCGCGGCAGCGAGGGTGGAGAATCGAACGGTGAAGCCGGCGGCGAGTGCGGCGTGGGCGAGGTTCTGGGCAATCATGGTCTTGCCGAGACCAGAGCCGCCTTTGAGCAGGACGTTTTCGCCTTTGGCGACGAAGTCGAGCTCGGCGAGGTGCTCGACGAGGCTGCGGTCGATCTTCTCGGGATGACTCCAGTCGAAGCGGTCGAGGGTCTTGAACGAGCCGAGGCAGGCGAACCGTGTGCGGCGTGCGAGGTTGACCGCGGCGCGTGCGCGCTCCTCGAGGTCAACGAGTTGCTCGACGGTCTCGGTCGGGCCGAGGCGGCTCTTGTGGACGTGGCCGAGAAAGGAGGTGACGGCATCGCCGCGGACGCGGAAGCCGAGGCGGCGCAGGCGTGCGCCGAGGTCGTCGCGGTCACTCATCGTAGGACTCCAGGTCGTGCGGGATGACGTCGGCGTCGTCGAGGTGATCGGGGAAGATGAGCTCGACGGGGACTGGGCGCTTGTGGCCCTTGCGGTGGTGCTCGCAGGCCACGGCGAGTGCGCCGATGTCGGCGAGGCCTCGGGCGTCGATGTCGGCGACCGCCGCCGCGAACACGACCTCGCCGTAGAGGTCGAGCAGCTGGATGGCGCGTGACACCCGGCGACCGAGGCTCGAGCCCGAGGTGCCCCAGCGCTCGACGATGCGGTCGAACGACGGTGCGATGGCGCGGAGCCGATCGCGGCCCTTGAGCGCACGAGCGGCGCGACGCTCCGCGACGAGCGCGGCGCGGTGGTCGGCGCGCTCGATGACCTGGCGGCGGCCCCAGGACCGCGCATGCTCGGCGATCACGGTCTTGCCGTGGATCACGCGGACCGCGTGGTCGTCGACGACCAAGGTGCGGACGCGCTCGGCATGCTCGGTCGGCACGGAGTAGCGATTGGTATCGACGCGGACGAACGCCTGCCGATCGACCACGACCGGCTCGACGCGATCGGTAAGCGGCAGTGGGTCGGGCAGCGGCAGGAGTCGCGCGCGCTCGTCGTCGAGCGCGTCGCCGACCGTCCGCTGCGGGATCGTGGGGTGCGGCCTGGGGTGCGCGACCTCGGCGACGAACCGTGCGAGGGCGCGATTGCCGTCGTCGATCCCGGTGATGGTGCGGCCGGCGAGGAAGCGGTCGCGGAGGTAGCGAATCGCGCGCTCGACCTTGCCCTTGTCCTCGGGCTTGGCGACCGCGCACAGCCTGGGCTCGACGCGCATCGCGGCACACAGCGCCAGGAGCGTCGGGTGAAACCGCGCGACGGTGCCGACGCGCTCGAGGACGACGGTCTTGGGATTATCGAACAGCCACTGCCGAGGGACGCCGCGGAATGACGTCGCCGCGCGCACCAGCGAGCGACACAGCGAGTGGACCGACAGGTCGAACACGAATTCGCCCCATAGCGCGCGCGAGTGGGCGAGCACCATCACGAACAGCCATAACGCACGCTCGCCGCCGGGGACTGACACCTTGCCGACGTACGCCCAGTCGACCTGGGCTTGCTCGCCCGGCAGCGTCTCGGTGAGCAGGTAGGGATCTCGACGTGGACGCGGCCGCACCGTCGCGACGAATGCGCGCAGGGTGCGCACCGAGCCCGGATAACCGCGCTCACGCAGCATGTCGTAGAGCCGCGTCGCCCGCAGCTTGGGATATCTCCGTAGCGTGTCGTCGATGAACGGCTGGTACGGATCGATGAGGCGCGTCCGCAGCTGCGAGGGTGCACGTGCATCCCCGAGCCCGAGCACCCGGCGAACCTGGTCGGGATGCGCGTCGAGCTGTGTCGCGATCGTCCCCACCGGCCAGTGCTCGGCGTAGTGCAGACGCAGGATCTCTGCCCCGAGCTCGGGCGTGCTCCTCATCGCACACCGCCGAGCGCGAGCTGGCGCAAATCATCGAAGCTGCCCAGTCCCGCGATGCGCTGGCCGCGGCCCCGCCCGTGCCGGCGTAGCTCGACCGTGTAGTGGACCGTGTCGAGCCCCAGGCCCAGGCCGTCGACGAGGCCAAGCCGAGACCACGTCACCTCCTCGCTGGCACACAGCACAACGTGCACCGGCGCCTGATGCCATAACGCGATCGCCTCCAGCAGCAGCGGCAGCGCTCGCACGTGCGGCAGCACCGACGACCTCGGCAACACTGCCTTCAACACCTCGTCGTCGTCCATGCGCACCAGCACTCTCGTCGAGCGCGGGCTGGTCTTCAGAATCACAGTCGGTCGGGACATCTTGAGGGCTCTCGCCTCGCGCTACGAGTCCGCCGTCCATCGGCGGGATCGAGCGCTGCGGCGGCCCCACGCTGCCGGCCGGAGCCAACTTTTCGGAACCGTGATCCATCACGGACGTGCTCACCCCTGCACGTCTGCGCAGGCGCAGGTCACGATTCCGATCGCGGTGATCCGCGCGCCCGAGCGGGGATGCCTGATGGCGTGCTCGGGCATCCCGCTTCTGCGCGGTGCGCGCCGGAGATCGGCAGCCCTCGCCGCAATAGCTCTGGCCCCGGTAACACGACTGGCAGAGCGCGAACACCCCTTGGCAGGCGCCACATCGCTCGAGGCAGAGCAGCCGCTTGTCATCCATCGGTCCTTGACCGCGAAGGCGACAAACTTGCCCTGGGCGACCGCTACGAGCATCGTGGGCTCATAGCCGGCGTCCATCGGCTGAGGGTCTCGGACTGCAATCCGGGGCCCTCGATCTTTTTCGGCGTCCTCGCTGGCTGGATCTAACGGCGAGATCGCCGGCACGTCGACTTTCCTGCCGATCGACCTCAACCGTCAGAACACGACGGGATCAGGCTGCCGTCAACA
>JAATFA010000162.1 GCA_015655445.1 Actinomycetales bacterium
ATCGGGTTCATGAACCGCGCCGCAGAGCTCGGACGCCGCGTGCACGAGGACGTCTCGGTCGCCGGCTTCGACGGCATCAGCCTCGGCGGCTACGTGCGCCCGACGCTCACCACGATCACGACGTCGCCGCACCTGCTCGGACGCCGCGCCGCGGCCCTCCTGCTCGACGCGATCGACGGCGAGGAGGTCGCCGACGTCGACGTGCCGCCGAGCGAGCTCGTCGTCCGCGACAGCATCGGGCCCGCGCGGGGATGACCGCGGCGCACGCCCGCGCGACGACCTCGCGCGATCGCGTCGACGACGCGCTGCCGTCACGGCTCGGTCGCCGCGCGCCCCGGGGGAACGCGCTTGGCGAGGGCGACGACGTAGCGGCACACGCGCGCCCCCGGATTGCGGAAGACGCAGTCCGCGGGCGCGCCGAGCTCGAGGCAGTCGCCCGCCCGCAGGTCGTGCACCGTCCCTCCCTCGTCGAAGCGCAGCCGCCCCTCGAGCACCCAGATCTGCTGAGTGAGGAACTCGTATGTCGCCGCGGGCATGGGCACCTCGGCGCTCGCGGGCAGCTCGACCTCGACGAGTTCGAGCGGGCCTGCCGACGGCGGCGAGATGGCGCGGCGACGGTAGCCGGACGTCGGGTCGACCCACACGGGCTGGTCGTCCCGCCGCGCCACCCGGCCCCCGGGGCGCTCGGACCGCGCGATGAGCTCCGAGAGCGAGAGCCCCAGGGCTCCGGAGAGGCGCGCGAGCAGCTGCGCCGTGGGGCTCGACGCGCCCCGCTCGACCTTCACGACCATCGCACGCGAGACGCCCGCGAGGTCGGCGAGGGCCTGCGGCGAGAGGCCGCGCGCCTCTCGCGCCTCCCGCACCGAGCGGGCGAGCGCCCGGCCCACGTCGTCCATGCTCACACTATAGTGACGCCATTCGCTACTATCTGACGATGGACAGCATAGTGCGCATCCGCGACGCGACGAGCGGCGACGCGGCGGCGTGCGCCGCGATCTACGCGCCGTACGTAACCTCAACCGTGATCTCGTTCGAGGAGACCCCGCCCGGCGCCGCGACGATGGCCGAGCGCATGCGCTCCGTCGGCGACGGGCATGCCTGGCTCGTCGCGACGGAGGACGACGCGATCGTCGGCTACGCGTACAGCCACGCCTTCGCGGCGCGTCCCGCCTATCGCTGGTCGTGCGAGACGAGCATCTACCTCGACACGGAGCACCGCGGACACGGCGTCGGCCGCACGCTTTACCGCGAGCTCCTCCGACGCTGCCGTGAGCGCGGATACCGACGCATCCTCGCGGGCGTCACCCAGCCCAACGCGGCGAGCATGGGCCTGCACGCCGCGTTCGGCTTCCGCGAGGTCGGCCGGTACCGCCGCATCGGCTGGAAGCTCGGCGCATGGCACGACGTCGTATGGCTCGAGCTCGAGCTGGAGGGAGAGGACCCCCCGCGCGAGCCGGGGTCAGAACAGACGGGCTGAGGCGGGCTCGGCACCCAGTGCGAGCGAGCGGATGTTCGCCCAGGCCACGGCCGGCGCGGTGAACGGGATGCTGAACGCCCCAACGCGCACCTCGTACAACCGGCCCAGCAGCTCGGCGACGGGCACGTCGTCCCGACGCAGCCCCTGCCCGTTGCCCCAGCAGACCTGCAGGTGCACGCATCGCGCGGGATCCCCACGAGGGCACGATCGAACGCTTCGGCGTGCACACATTCCCCGACCCCGCCAGCGCCCTGCCGCGCCCGGGGACCCCACCCCCGGCAGGGCACGTCATCGAGCCGGACGATGAATGGGACAGCGCCGACCGGCGCTGCTTCAGCGACACCCCCGTGGCGCTATTGCAGACGGCCGGAGAGGAGGACACCGTCCCCGAACTCATCGCGGCATATCCAGACACAACTGACCTCGCCGGTGTCGAGAATCTGCCCCCAGAGGGACGCCACCCGGAACGCGGCTCACCGGCGCGCGCACGGCGGAGACCGCCGCAGCACTGGACCGCCTCAAGCTCCCCACCGCGTGCCAGGTCGCGGCGGCGTTGCGCTCGCGCTCGGCGTGGGAGGGACCGCGCGAGCACGCGCTCGACTCCACCCTGTCGCGGACCGAATGGCACGTCGCTCTCTTGGACTGGACTGGGAGGTCGCTGGCCTCGGCTCCGCGGTCGAGGACGTCGACGGCTGACCGCTCGCCCGGCCGACTCCGACAGGGCTCGCCCACTGGCGCTCGTCCGCCGCTGGACGACGACGACCGTCATGTGCCGGCGCATCCTTGGGAGTGCGGCTCGGGGGGTGCGTCGGCGAGCGTCTCGATGAGGATGTGATCGGGCACGATCCATCGGGGCGCTCGGCCTGCCTCGAACTGGAAGACCCCGCCTTCCCGGAGGTAGACGAGGCCGCTGTCCGCGCCGAACTCGACGATGGCGGCGCCCTCGAGGACCTGGAAGGCGGAGTGCAGGCCGAGCGGGCAGTGCCGACCGGCCCCGAGAGCGAGTCGCCGCGGGGCATTCGTCGGTCTCGGCTCGGGGCTCACTCGGGCAAGGGGACGAAGGCGGTCTCGCGGATCCGGAGCGCGACGATCCCGGCCACGAGCGAGGTGAGGATGAGGTAGACGGCCGGCACCCAGATGCTGCCGGTCGCTGCGATGAGCGCCGTGATGACGGCGGGGGCGGCGCCTCCGAAGATCGCGGTGCCGATGTTGTACCCGAAGCCGTAGGCCGCTGTGCGGTAGCGGGTCGGGAACAGCTCGGTGAGGGTGACCTGCACGACGCCGAACGTGCCGGAGAAGACGATCGCCATGACGATCGTGCCGAGCACCGCTGTCGAGAACGTGCCCTGGGTCAGCAGGAGGTAGCACGGGATGCCGAGCAGCACCATGAGGAAGGACGACCCGGCGAGCATCCTCCGGCGTCCGATCCGGTCGGAGAGCATCCCGGCGAGCAGCGAGCACGGCGCTCCGACGAGGAGAGCGATGCCGGTGATGAGGAGCGCTTGTCCCGCGTCGAACTTCAGCTGCGAGGTCATGAAGCTCGGCATGTAGATGAACAGGACGAAGTAGCCCGAACTGTTGAAGAGAGGCAGCAGGATCGTCAGCAGCATCCCGCGACGGCCGGCGCGATCGGCGAACGCCGCCTTGAGAGGGTTTCGAACAATCAGGCTCTTGGTCTCGACCCTGGCGAACTCGGGCGACTCGCCGGCGGAGAGCCGCACCCAGAGCGCCACGAGCCCGAGCGGGAGGGCGACGAGGAACGGCAGCCGCCACCCCCAGGCGACCATGGCGTCCGAGCCGAGCGCCCCGGAGAGCGCGGCCGCGAAAAAGGTGCCGCACATCATCGCGATGAAGGTCGCAGCGTTCGCATAGGCGACGACCTGCCCCCGCTTGCCGGCGGGGGCGTTCTCGGAGAGATACGAGTTCGCGTTGCCGGTCTCGGCGCCCATCGAGAACCCCTGCACGAAGCGCAGCACGACCAGCAGAACCGGCGCCACGACGCCGACGGACGCGGCCGAGGGCAGAGCGCCGATGAGGCCGGTCGCCACGCTCATCGTGGCGACGAGGAGGATGAGGACCTTGCGCCGCCCGATGCGGTCGCCCCAATGACCTCCGACGGCGGCGCCGAGAGGCCGGATGAAGAACGGGATGCCGAACGCGACGAGGGCAAGGAGGAGACTCGTGGCCGGCGAGTCGCTCGGGAAGAAGACGACGGCCAATGTCCCCGCGAGGAAGCCGTAGATCGCGTTGTCGTACAGCTCGACGAAGATCCCGGAAAGGCCGGAGATCACCGACGTCGCCCTGATCCGCGTGACCGCGGTCTCCGGCGCCGCGGCGTGCGTATGCGGCGTCATCGGGATACCTCGTCACCCCGGATGCGCAGCACGACCTTGCTCGAGGAGGACGAGTCCGCGGCGCAGGCGAACGCCTCCACCGCGTCGGCGATCGCGAACTCGTGGCTGATCACGACCTCGAGCCCGGGTTGCGCGGCGAGCATCGCGATCGCGTCGTCCAGCTCCACGTCGAAGCGCTGCGAGCCGAGCAGCGTGATCTCCTTCGCCACGAGGCCGGCGAGCGGGATCGGCAGCGGTCCGGCCGGCAGCATCCCCAACTGCAGGACGGTCCCACCCGGGCGCACCCGATCGAGCGCGGCGACGAGCGACGCCGGGACCCCGGCCGCCTCGATCACCACGTCGAAGCTCCCCGCATCTGGCTCAGGGTCGACGCCCAGCCGGATCACGGCGTGCGCTCCGATGCGGCGCGCCACCTCCAGCGGCGCCGCCTGCAGATCCGCCGCCGTCACTGATGCGGCGCCCGCGGCGCGAGCCGCGGCAACCGTCAGGCAGCCGATCGGGCCGGCGCCGCTCACGAGAACGCGTGCCCCCTCGATGCGGGAGCCGAGCCGTGCCACGCCGTGCAGTGCCACCGCGAGCGGCTCGGCGAGCACCGCGCGGCGCAACGGCAGACCCGCCGGCAGGGGACGCAGCTGCTCGGGCGTCACCTCGAGCAGCTCGGCGAAGCCGCCCTGCGTGTGCGGATGCGTCGACGCGCTGCCGAGGTAGCTCCCGCCCGGCGCCAGGTTGAGCCCGACCCCGCTGCGGTCACCCGCGCGCGGCGTCGGGATAGCCGGATGGATCGCGACGGGCGCGCCTGGCTCGACCCCGACCACCCCTGCTCCCACCGAGTCGACGGTTCCGACGACCTCGTGGCCGAGGACGAGCGGTTCCCGGATCTCGTACGCGCCGTTCCGCCCGTCGCGGGCATAGTGCAGGTCCGAGCCGCAGACGCCTCCGTACACGATGCCGACCAGCACTCGGCCCGCCGCGACCTCGGGACGCTCCACGTCCTCGACCCGGAGATCACCCGCTCCATGCGCGACGACTGCCTTCATCTCTCGATCGGTCCTTTCCCTCATCGGGCCAGATAGCCGCCGTCGACCGGCAACACGACGCCGTGCACGTAGTGCGCCGCGGGCGAGGCGAGGAAGAGCGCTGCGCCGGCGATGTCGTCGGCGAGACCCCAGCGCCCCATCGGGATTCGCTCGAGGATCTGCCGGTCGCGCACCCGGTCGGCACGCAAAGCGACGTTCATGTCGGTGTCGATGAAGCCCGGCGCGATCGCGTTGACCCGCACCCCGCGGTGCGCCCACTCGTTCGCGAGCGACTTCGTCAGCTGCCCGATCGCGCCCTTGGACGCGGCATATGCAGACGCGCGCATGCCACCGGTGAACGCGAGCATCGACGAGATGTTGACGACGATGCCGTCCTCACGCTCGAGCATCGGCCGTGCGACGATCTGAGTGAGCTCCACGACCGAGCGCAGGTTGACCTGGAGCACTCGATCCCAGTCCTCGAGCGGGAAGTCCTCGAAGGGGTGGCGGATGTTGACGCCCGCGTTGTTGACGAGGATGTCGACCCGGCGTTCCGCGAGCACCCGCTCCCCGGCCGCGCGGACCGACTCGGGATCCGACATGTCGGCCGCCACAGCGGTGTACTCGCCGTCGAGTCTCACCTCTGTCCGGCGCTGCATCCCGATCACCGCCGCGCCGTTGCGCAGCAGCACCTCGCTGATGGCTCGCCCGATCCCCGAGCTCGCGCCCGTCACGAGCGCGGTGCGCCCGCTCAGATCGGCGTTGAATCCGTCCATGTCCGTGTCCGCCCTTCCCGCCCTGCTACGCGATATGCGACCCGCCGTTGACGTCGTAGGTCACCCCCGTGATGTACCCGGCCTCCTCCCGGAGGAGGAAGGCGACCACCACTGCGACGTCGTCGACCGTGCCGATGCGGCCGACCGGGAGCTCACGCAGCAGCTCGAGCTTCCGTTCGTCGGTCAGCCGGCCGCCCATGATGTCGGTGTCGATCGAGCCGGGCGAGACCGAGTTCGCCGTGATGCCGTACGGGCCGAGCTCGCGGGCGAGGGTGCGAGCGAGGCCGAGCAACGCGGCCTTCGAGGCCGAGTAGGCGGCACGGCCGTAGACGCCGCCACCACGTTCGGCGGAGGCCGACGAGATGTTGACGATGCGGCCCACGCGATGCTCGGCCATGATGCGCGCAGCCGCCTGCGTCACGTGGAACGTGCCGTTGAGGTTGATGTCGACGACCCGGTTCCACTCCTCGCGAGAGACCTCCAGGAAGGGCACGGGGGAGCTGACTCCAGCGTTGTTGACGAGCCCGACGAGCTGCGGCAGTTCATCGCGGACGGCGCGCACCATGCGCGAGGCGGCCTCCGCGTCGGCGATGTCGGCTGCGTAGCCGGCGACGACGGCACCCGTGCTACGGGCGATGTCCTCGGCGACCTGCCGGCTCGCATCGGCGTCGAGGTCGACGACCGCGACGGCCCAGCCCTCGTGGGCGAGGCGGCGGGCGATCGCGCGGCCGATGCCGCGCTCGGACGCGGCCCCCGTGACGATGGCGGTGCGCTCGTCCGGGAAAGCGGCGGCGGGGTACGGGGGAAGAGTCACGTCGACCTCCAGCGTCAGGCGGGCAAGAGGGAGCGGAGGTAGCGCTCGTTCGTCGCGCCCATCCCCAGGCCGTCGCCGCCATAGTGCTCGACGACGAACGCGCCGGAGAAGCCGTGCGCGAGGGCGTAGCGCACGAGGCTGCGGTAATCGAGGATCCCCCCCTCGAGGCTCGACGGATGGGTCAGCACGAGACCGGTGGACGGGTCCTCGAGCCGCAGGTAGTTCTTGACGTGCCAATAGTTGGTGCGCGGCAGAGTCGCGGCGGCGACCTCCCGCCACGGCTGGATCGGGCCCTGGTGCCGCACGAGATTGCCGAGATCGGGGTTGAGCCCGACCGCACCCGAGCCGATGTCGTCGAGGAACCGCAGAGCCTTCTCGGCGGTGCTGAGGTAGCCCTCCTCGTACATCTCGAGGGAGAGCTGCAGGCCCACGGACTCGGCGTGGTCGGCGAGCTCGCGGTAGTCCCGCACCGCTTGGGCGCGCGCCTCCGCATCCTCCGGCTCGGGCGTGCCCGGCACGGTCCAGAACCACTGCACCGCCTGCTGCTCCGGAAGCAGGACGTCGTGGACGCCGAGGCACACGACCGGCACCCCGAGCGCCGCAGCGGCGTCGATCGAGCGATGCGTGAAGGCGAGATTGGCCTCCCGGCGCGTCGGGTGCACGATGCTCTCCCGCGGCACCGCGACCGCAGCCGGGGCGAGGCCCGCATCGCGCAGCACCCCGGCGAACTCCTCGAGGCGCCGCGGGGCGAGGTCGCCGACCCGCACCCAGTTGGTGGCCACCTCGATCGCGGTGTAGCCCGCGTCCACGACCGCTTGCAGCATGCGCCGCCACTCGTCGGCCGGCAGCTCCGTCACCGGACGGCCGTCCGTGCTCGTGGAGGGCAGCTGCAGCATCGCCGCGGCGATCGGCCAGTCGGCGCGGCGATGCGCGGGACGGACAGCGGCGTCGACGGCGAGCGGGTCAGCCAATGCGGATCCCGCCGTTGATGTTGTACGTGGCGCCGGTGATATAGCCAGCCTCCTCGCCGATGAGGAACGCGATGAGCGCCGCGACCTCGCGGGTCGTTCCGAGCCGACCGACGGGCAACTGCGCGAGGAAGGCCGGCTTGCGGTCCTCCGTGATGCGGCCACCCATGATATCGGTGTCGATCGTCGCCGGCGCGACCACGTTGACCGTGACGCCGTACGGCGCCGTCTCCAGCGCGACCGCCCGGCTGAACGCCTCGACGGCACCCTTCGACGCTGCGTACGCGGACTTGCTGTAGGTGCCCCCGCCGTTCTGCATCGCGGTCGAGCCCAGGTTGACGACGCGGCCGTATCCCCGCTCGACGAGGCCCGGCATGACGCGTCTGGTCATGAGGAAGGTCCCCGTCGCGTTGACTCTCATCACGCGCTCCCACGTCGCGAGATCGAGCTCGAGCAGCGGCACAGGGGAGCTGATCCCGGCGATGTTGACGAGCGCTGTCACAGGGTCGAGCCGCTGCTCGATGGCGGAGACCGCGGCGTCGACGCTCGCCTCGTCGCCGACGTCGACACCGAGCCCGATGGCGCGCACCCCCTGCTCCGCGACGAGCCGCTGCGCGACGGCTGCGACGGCGTCCTCCTCCCGGTCCAGGAGGGCGAGCGACCAGCCCGACGTCGCGAGCCTCGTCGCGAGCTCGCGTCCGATGCCGCGCTCGGAGCCGGCTCCTGTGATGATCGCCGTGGGACTCGTCGTGAGCATGCGGCCTCCTCGTCTCGTTGGGGTGGGTGTAGTCAGCTCAGTCGCGCGAGCGCGCCGCGGATCGCCTCGAGAGCTCGCCGCAGCGTCGTCTCGTCGGTGGCGAACGAGACGCGGAAGTACGGCGAGAGCCCGTAGGCGGAACCCTGCACGACCGCGACCTGGGCCTCGTCCAGCAGATACATCACGACGTCCTGATCGGACTCCAGGACGGTGCCGTCGGGGGTGCGGCGCCCGATCACGGCGGAGCAGTCGACGTAGACGTAGAACGCCCCGTCGGGCGCGGTCGTCGCGAGGCCGGGGATGTCGTTGATCCCCGCGACGACGAGGTCGCGCCGTCGGCGGTAGACGGCCACCATCGCGCCGACCGCCGACTGGTCGCCGGTGAGCGCGGCGGCCGCCGCCTCCTGGCTGATCGAGGCCGTGCTCGACGAGGTCTGGGAGAGCAGCTTGTTGATCTCGGCGACGAGATAGCGGGGGCCGAGCCCCCAGCCGACGCGCCATCCGGTCATCGCATAGGTCTTCGAGACGCCGTTGACGAGGAGCGTCCGATCGCGCAGGTCGGGCGCCGCCTCGACGAAGGAGACGATGCGCTCGTCGCCGTAGACGATCTCGTCGTAGATGTCGTCGGTGAGCACCCCGATCCCCGGGAAGTCGCGCAGCACCTCGGCAAGCGCGCGAAGCTCGTCGGCGCTGTACACGGCGCCGGTCGGGTTGCTCGGCGAGTTCAGGATCACCCAGCGGGTGCGCTCGGTGATCGCGGCGCGGAGCTGATCGGGCCGCAGGAGGAACCGGTCCTCCGGGCGGGTCGCGACGATGACCGGCTCGCCGTCGTTGGCGCGCACCATGTCGGGGTACGACACCCAGTACGGCGCCGGGATGACGACCTCGTCGCCCTCGTCGAGGGTGGCGGCGAGCGCCGTGAAGATGACCTGCTTGGCGCCCACGCCCACGACGAGCTCGTCGGAGTCGTAGCGCGTTCCCGTCTTCTGCTCGGTCCGGTCCAGGATCGCCGCCTTGAGCGACGGCGTGCCGTTGACCGAGGTGTACTTCGTCATGCCCGCGCGGATCGCGGCGATGCCCGCCTCCTTGACCGGCTCCGGGGTGTCGAAGTCCGGCTCTCCGACCGTGAGGCTCAGCACGTCGCGACCCTCCGCGCGCAGCCGCCGCACCCGCTCGGCGGCCGCGCCGCTGGGCGACTCCTCGATGCGCAGCACGCGCCGGGCCAACTTCTGCTTCTCCACGTCGATCCTCAGGTCTCGTCCTCGAGCCGGCACCACCGTCCTCGCGATGCCGATGCCACCACGGTAGGGAGCGGCCGCGGGCCGCGTCAGCACTGCGGCCATCGCCGTTCCCTATGACGACATAGCGAAGGTGCGGGACGGCGCACCCCGACGCGCTCCTAGCGTGGGTCCGTCGCCGGTGCGGCGGCGGGAGAGGACCACGACATGACCCGGATCGCCGCGAACCTCACGATGCTGTTCCGCGAGCACCCGTTTCTCGAGCGTTTCGACCGCGCGGCGGAGGCCGGGTTCACGGGCGTGGAGTTCTTCTTCCCGTACGGGCACGACCACGACGCGATCGCCGACGCCGTGGAGCGCAACGGCCTCGACCTCGTGCTGTTCAACCTGCCGGTCGGCGACTACGCGGCGGGCGAGCGCGGCTTCGTCGCCCAGGAGGGGCGGGAGGCGGAGTTCGCCCACGCCGTCGAGCGCGGGGTCGCCTCGGCGTCACGGCTGCGACCGGATCGGGTCAACACGCCCTCCGGCCCCGCCCCCGACGAGCCAGCGTCGTACGAGCGGCTGCGGGCGAACCTCGCGCTCGCCGCGGACGCGCTCGAGGCCGTCGGGTCGGCGCTCGTCGTCGAGCCGATCTGCCGCCTGGACGTCCCGGGTGCGCTCATCTCGACGACGGCGGCCGCGGCCCGGCTGCTCGAGGAGATCGACCGGCCCTCCGTGGGCATCCAGTACGACGTGTACCACTCGCTCCGAGCGGGCGAGGACGTCTTCGAGGTCCTCGACACGTATCTGCCGCTGATCCATCACATCCAGATCTCCGACGTACCCGGGCGTCACCAGCCGGGCACCGGCTCCGTCGACTTCGACCGGTTCTTCGAGGTCATGGGCTCCTCGACCTACACCGGCTGGGTCAGCCTCGAGTACCACCCTGAGGGGCCGACCCTCGAGAGCCTGGACTGGTTCCGCGAGCGCGGCCTGCTGCTGGGCTGAGCGCCGACAGGATCTCCTGCACCGCCGCGTGGTCGGCATCCGCCCACCCCGCCTCGCACGCGCGCTCGTACAGGGCGAGCGCCGCGCGCGAGAGTGCGAGGTCGGCGCCGAGTTCTGCGGCGAGCTCGAGGGCGTAGCGCAGATCCTTGACCTGGTTGCGGGTGCTGCCGCCCAGCTCGTAGTGCCGGTCCAGCAGCTTGCCCGCCTTGAGGTCGAGCACCGCGGACGACGCGAGGCCGCCGCGCAGCACCTCGACGAGCGCGCGGTCGTCCAATCCGGCGCGCCGAGCGAGGTCGAGCGCCTCCGCGATGGACGCGAGGGTACCGGCGACGACGAGCTGGTTGGCCAGCTTGGCGGTGGACCCCGCGCCGAGTGGTCCGAGATGACGCACGGTCGTCGCGAAGCGTCGCAGGAGCGGCATGACCGCCGCCACGTCGACGGCGTCCCCGCCGACCATGAGGCTCAGCCGCCCCGCGCGCGCCCCCGCGTCGCCGCCGCTCATGGGCGCATCGATCGTCACGATCCCGGCCGCCGAGGCACGCGCCCCGAGGGAGCGCACCTTCGCCGGCGAGGTCGTGCTCAGCACGACGATCCGCCGCACCCCGTGCGCGTGCCAGGCCGCGAGCACCGGGTCGGGCGCGATCGCGTCGAACTGCACGATGTCCGGCAGGCAGACGAACACCGTCGCGGCGGTGAGGTCCACCGGCCGGGCGGCGACCGTCACACGGCCGGCGAGGACGTCCACGACCGAGGGGGTGCGGTTCCAGACCTCGGTCTCCACGGCGTCCGCAAGGTGCCCGGCGATCGGCAACCCCATCGTTCCGAGCCCGACGACGGCAGCGGCCGCGGTCACTCCAGCTCGCTCAAGCCGTCGATCGCCGCCATCTCGGCGTCGTCGAGCTGAAAGCCGAGCACGTCGAGGTTGGTCGCGATGCGCTCCCGACGCGCCGATTTCGGCACGACCGCGACGCCGTGCTGGACGTTCCAGCGCACGATGACCTGGTTGACCGTCACGGCGTGGTCGGCCGCGATGCGCACGAGCACCGGGTCGTCCAGGCGGGCGCTGCGGAAGGGGCTGTGCGCGCCGACAACCGTCCCGCGCTGCCGGTTGACCTCGAGGAAGCGGGGGCTGAAGTGCACCGGGCTCCACTGCAGCTGCACGACCTCGGGCCGCTGCCCGGTCTCGTGCTCGAGCCGGTCGAGAAGGGCGAGCCGGAAGTTGCTCACCCCGATGGCGCGCACGAGTCCCTCCTCCCGGGCGCGGATCATCTCGCGCCAGGACCGGACTCCCGCGCTGCCGCCGGGTGGCCAGTGCATGAGCCACAGGTCGATGTGGTCGACGCCGAGCTGAGCGAGGCTGTCCTCGAGCGTCGGACGCTCGTGGCCGACCGCGTCCGGGGGCAGCTTGGTCGTCACGAAGATCTCCTCGCGCGGGACGGGCGTGGCTGCGAGCGCCGCGCCGACCCCGTCCTGGTTCCGGTAGCGCGTGGCGGTGTCGATGCTGCGGTAGCCCACCTCGAGCGCGGTCAGGACGGCGTCGCGGGCGTCGTCCCCGCGCAGCGGGTGGGTTCCGAAGCCCACGAGGGGCATCTCGGCACCGGCGGTGAGGCTCACGGTGGGCACGTGGTTCACGAGGTTCCTCTCAGTACAGCTCGACGAGGCGCATCGGTACCACCTGGGTGAGGACTTCTGCGCCGGCCTCGGTGACGAGCGCGGTGGTCTGGAAGGCGACGCCGGATCCGCCCAAGTGCGGCACGGCCGCGCGGATCGTGACGACCTGGCCTGGCTCCAGGACGTCACGCCCGGCGGCATCGATGAGCATGCCGCCCATGCCGGTGCCGAGGTCGTAGCCGATCACGGGGTCGAGCTCGTCCAGCGGAACGGCATCGCCGAGGGCGCTGGCGAACGCGGCGTGGACGGCGGCGGTGCTCGCACCGGGTGCGAGCGCGCCGACACCGGCCTGCACCGCAGCCCCCAGCGCCTCCGCGCACGACCGCACGTGAGCCGATGGCGGCGACAGGACGACCGTCGTGCCGGCCGCGGCCGCGTATCCGCCGCTGAGCGGATGGAGCACGAACGGCAGCGTCGCGGCGGGGTCCAGGACCCCCGTCTCGACCCCGCGTCCGAGAAGCACGACGATCGACTCGATGGGATAGTGGCTGAGCAGACCGGCCCCCTCCGGCCGCTCGAGAGGGGACCACCAGCCGCCTCCGCCCGCCGCCAGGAGGGACCGGTCGACGTTGCGGACGATCTCCAGCACGCGCAGATCCGGTGTCATCCGGTCCACGACCGCCGTGTAGCCGATGTCGGCGAGATCCGCGGCGGCGCGCACGCGCGCGATCTCGTCGTCGTCCTTCGACCGCATCGCGAGGTCGAGCAGGCGCTGGGCCTCGGCGTCCGCGGCGGCGGAGAACGGGCCCGAGACCGCGGCATCCAGCTCGCGTTCGCGGCTCGCCGCGGCCTCGCGACCGAGGGCCCAGTACCGCACCTCTCCCGCCGCCCCGGCGGCCTCGACGAGCGGCCGGTCCGCCTCCGAGACGATCAGGATGGAAAGCCCGTCCTCGGCGCGGATGACCGCGGCGGCGCCGCGGCCCGCGAAGCCCCGCACGTCGACGCCTGTCAGGTAGGCGATCGTGCCGGGGTCGCGCGTCGCGGCGACCGTGCGCCCTGCGCTGCTCAGCCGTGCGGCGACGCGTGCCTGCCGCGCGCGGAGCTTGTCGATGTCTGTGGGCATCCCCGTCCTCTCGTCGGTCCGATCCTCGGTCCGCCGGTCATTCCTCGACCAGCAGCCCCTTCGCCTTGAGCTTCTCGGTCAGGCCGTGCAGCTCGACCAGCGTCTTCTCCTGCTTGCGGTGCTCGGCGCGGATCGTCGCCTCGTGGTCCTCACGCTGCTGACACAGACGCACGACCTCCTCGGCCTCCTCGGGCCGCACGACGACGACGCCGTCTGCGTCGCCTTTGAGGATGTCACCCGGGTTGACGAGCTGGCCACCGACGACGAGCGGGTAGTTGACCTGCCCGAGCGTCTCCTTGACGGTGCCCTCGATGCAGATGGATGCGGAGAACACGGGGAATCCGAGGGCGCGCAGGTCGGCGCTGTCGCGCACACCGGAGTCGGTCACGAACGCGGCGAGGCCCTTCGCGTGCGCGCCGGTCGCCATGACGTCGCCGAAGCCGCCGGACTGCTCGAGCTCGCCGGCGGCCACGATGACGACGTCGCCAGCCTGGGCGTAGGTGATGCCGACCTGGGCCATGATGTTGTCGCCCGGGTGCGCCTTCACGGTGACGGCCGGGCCGCAGAACGACATGCTCGGGTCGACGGGCTTGATCCGGTGCGAGAGCGCGCCCTTGCGTCCCTGCGCCTCGTGGATCGTCGCCGACGAGAACGCGCCGAGGCGGGCGACGACGTCGGCCGAGGGACGCTCGAAGCGGGTGCGGACGTGGATCATGGTGTCTCCATTCGTGGGCGGCCGATCGGCCGGTTGTCAGGCAGCGCGATCGTCGGGGTCGACTGCCGAGAGCGGGTCGAGGGCCACCAGCGCGGAGCCCGCGAGCGGCTCGACCCCGTGTGCGGCGAGCGCGGCGGTGCAGCGCTGGCGGATCCCGGCGAGCCGTGCTCGACGGCTGCGATGCTCCCGCTGGGCGTCGGCGAGCGTCACGCGACGAAAGCGCACCTGCCGTCCCGGCGCGACCTGGGCGATGAGGTCGAGCGCGGTCGTCGTGAGCACGGCGAGGACGGGGTAGCCGGCGGTCACGCCGCGACCGCGGTGCAGCACGAGCAGCCCCTCGCGCGAGGGCACCTCGACCGCTCCAATCGGCACGCCGCGGGAGAGGACCTCGCCGTCGGCCTCACGCACCGGCGCCGGGCCGGCGAGGCGCAGCCCGACATGGTTGCTGCGCGGGTCGACGCGGAACGGTGCCGAGAACAACGCACTGTAGCTCTCCCCGAACTCGCTCCGGTCTGGCCCGTCGGTCACGTCGATAACGGGCTCGTCCCCCAGTCGCAGGGGGGGCAGATCGAGCCTCACCAACGGAACCGGGAACAGTCCCGGGCGCAGGGGTGCCGTCGCCACGCGCTCCGGCAGGCTCGTGCCGGACGCGAGCCGCGCGCCGAAGCCGATCATCGTGTCGGGGGCACAGCTTCCGAGGAGCATCGGCACGTCGAGGCCGCCGCGCACCGCCAGGTAGCTGCGCAGTCCGGGCCCGACGACGGTGAGCTCGAGCTCGGCGCCCCGACGCGCCGAGACGGGTGTCCGCGTCGGCTGCGACGCGCCGTCGACGACGAGACGGGCCGCCGCACCGGTCACGGCGATCAGTGCGTCCGCTTCCAGCACGACGCGCAGCGTGCTCGCCGTGAGCTCGACGAGCGGGGCGGCGTCGGGGTTGCCGACGAGGATGTTCGCGAGCCGTGCGGAATCCTGGTCGAGGGCGCCGTTGACGGAGAAGCCCAGCGCCGGGCCCTCGAACCGGCCCAGGTCCGTCACGACCGCCAATCCCGCTTCGAGCACTCTCATGACGCGATCTCGAGCTCGGCCATGGAGACGCCCGCGTAGTCGTCCCACACCTCGGCGTCGATCGCCCGGAGCCGAACCGTGTCCCCCGGACGGTAGGGCACGAGACGGGGGGCGGCGACGTCCATGATGGCGACCGGCGAGATGCCGACGAGCCTCCACCCGCTCGGGGCGCGCACCGGACCGATCACGCCTTGCACTCCCGCGAGCGAGACGGCACCGGGCGGCACCTCGAGCCGCGGGTCGGGCAGGCGCGGGACCGGGCGCGGGAACCGCGGCCCGTCGAACATGCACGACGCGGCCGGGCCGCCGAGGCAGCGCACGACGCGGTCCTCCGCGACGCACAGATCGACGACCTCGTCCGGCGTGAGTCCGAGGTGATCGGCGACGAAGCCGAGATCGGGCCCGTGCTCGCCGCCGAAGACGACCGGGAGCTCGAAGCGCCGCGGCGCGTGCCCGCCCTCGACCTCGCCGGTGAGCGCCTCGCGCACGAGCCGGCGGAGCAGGGGAGCGAGCGTCTCGAACGACTGCCGGTCGGCGTCGAACTCGACGAGCATCGAGTCATAGGTCGGGACGCCGCCGAACACCCCGGCGATCGGACGGTCGTTGAGCCAGTCGGCGATCCGATGGACGGTGCGCCAGGCGGTCTCCGCGTCCGCGTCGTCGATGGTGAGGCGCAGGGCCGCCTCGCCGCTCGGCGCCAGTCGGACCTCCATGCCTCAGCTCCGCCCGGCGAGCGTCTCCGCGAGCGTGGCCAGGGTCACGCCGGCAGCCGTGAGGTCGGCACGGATCCGGCGGGCGAGGCCGAGCGAGTCGGGGCCGTCGCCATGGAGCAGCACGGAGTCGACCTGGATCGGGAGCACCTTTCCGCTCCGGCCGACGACCGTGCCCTCCGTGACCATGCGCAACGTGCGCGCGACGATGAGCTCGGGGTCATGGATGACCGCGTCCGGCTCGCGACGCGGGGTGAGGGTGCCATCGTCCTCGTAGTTGCGGTCGATGGCGGCGACCATGCCGACGGTGAGGCCGCGCTCGCGCGCGGCGTCCACGACGGCCCCCGCCTGCGTGTAGACGACGATCGACGGGTCGAATCCGGCGATCGCATCACACATCGCGGCGGCGTAGTCGGGCCGGGTGATCACGAGGTTGCCGAGTCGGCCGTGCGGGCACACGTGCCCGACGCGGGTGCCGGCGGCCGCCGCGAAGCCGGACAGTGCGCCGAGCTGATACAGCACGTCCGTGCGCACCTCGTCGGGCGTGAGGTCCATCGCCCGACGACCGAAGCCGACCAGGTCGGGGAAGCTCGGATGGGCGCCTATCCCGACCCCGCGCTCGGCGCACGCACGCACCGTGCGCTCCATGATCCGCGGGTCGCCCGCGTGGAACCCGCACGCGATGTTGGCCGAGGTCACGACCTCGAGCAGGCCGGCGTCGTCGGCCATCGTATACGCCCCGAAGCCTTCGCCCATGTCGGCGACCAGGTCGATGACTGCACCCATGCTGAAACCCCTCGTACAAACGCCGGCGCGCGCGGTGCCGTTGCTGCGACCGTACGCGGGCTGAGACGGAGCCGCTAATACGCCATCGGGATGGGCACATAGTGCCCGGTTATGGCGCCTTCCCGACAGCGGCGCCGGTCTAATATCCCTCTGCATGGACACCCGGCGGCTGCAATACTTCGTCACGATCGTGGATTGCGGCACCATCACGCGGGCGGCTGAGCTGCTCCATATCGCCCAGCCCGCGCTCAGCCAGCATGTGACCGCGCTCGAGAACGAGTTCGGTCACCAGCTGCTCGTGCGAAGCCGGCGCGGCGTCGAGCCGACGGAGGCCGGTCGCTCGGTGTATCGCTACGCGCTCGACGCGTTGCGTCTGGAGAACACCATCCGATCCGAGCTCGAGGCCGACGCCGACAGCCCGTCCGGCTCGGTGACGATCGGGCTCGCGACTTTCAGTCTCGCGAGCATGCTCGTGGTGCCCATGCTGCAGGCGATCCGCGCTCGCTACCCGCGGATCGTGACGCGCCTCGTGGAGACGCTCACGGTCGTGCACAGTCAGGCGATCCGCATGGGTCAGCTCGACGCGGCGCTCATCTTTGACCCGGGACCGGTCCACGGGGTGCGCATCGAGCGGGTGTCCGTCGACGAGCTCTGCCTCGTCACCTCCCGCGACGCGCCCGTTCCCGGCGCCGAGACCGACACCGTCGCGCTCGCGGCGCTCGGCGAGCTCGAGTTCATCCTGCCGAGTCGCACGCATACCCTGCGTCGGCTCATGGAGCAGGCGTTCCGCCAACACAACCTCGACCTCGACGTCGTGATCGAGCTCGAGCACTCGCGGCCCCTGCCGGAGGCGGTCGCGCTCGGTCTCGGCGTTGTCGTGCTCCCGCGGCCCGCCGCCGAGGCGCTGCTCCCGGGCGAGGCGTACTGCATCCGGACGATCGTCGAGCCGCGGCTGACGACCTCGTTCGCGGTCGCGACGCGCGCGGACGAGCCGCTGTCGCCGGCGACGCAGGCGGTGACGTCGGTGCTGCACGAGTTCGCGTCGTCGCCGGGCATCCCGCCCATGTGACGATCTTCCGATATAATATCTAATATGCACCACAGCCCCAGATACCACGTCTCGATCACTCGGAGCCTCGCCCAACCCGATGGCACCACGATCTTCGGCGACCTGGGCGTGGACCGTCTCGAGACGGCGGGCATCTCGTGGGAGGTCCAGGAGCAGGCCGTCGACGAGCTCTCGGCCGAGCAGCTCTCCGGCGCCGACGCGATTATCGTGATGGGGCCGGAGCGGGTCACTCGCGAGAGCCTGCCGCGCGACGGCCGGCTGCGCCATCTCGCGCGATATGGGGTCGGGTACGACGCGATCGACGTCGACGCGTGCAGTGATGCGGGGATCGTCGTCACCAACACGCCGGACTCGGTGCGCGTGCCGATGGCGCATGCTGCTCTCGCCCTGTTGTTCGCGAGCGCCCACAATCTCGTCGTCAAGGACCGCCTCGTCCGCGAGGGCCGCTGGCACGATCGCGTCCGGTGGCATGGCCCAGGCCTGCCTGGTCGTCGCGTCGGCATCGTCGGCTTCGGCGGCATCGGCTCCGAGACCGCACGGCTCGTGGGCCTGCTCGGGATCGAGACGGTGGTCTGGAACCGGTCCGATCGCGCCGAGGCGATCGCCGCGTCGGGAGCCCGGCAGGTCCCCCTCGACGAGCTGCTCACGACGAGCGACTTCGTCATCGTCGCCGTCGCCGGAGCGCCGGGCACCCGTCGGCTCATCGGCGAGCGCGAGCTGGGCCTGATGAAGCCGACCGCGCGACTCATCAACATCTCGCGCGGCTCCGTGGTCGACGAGGCGGCGCTCGTGCGCGCCCTCGAGGAGAGCCGCCTCGGCGGCGCCGCGCTCGACGTGTTCGAGCAGGAGCCCGTCGCGCCGGACAGCCCGCTGCTGCAGCGCGAGGACGTCATCGTCGCACCGCACGCGCTCGGGTGGACGGAGAGCTTCGCCCGCGCCGGATCGCGCAGCGTGATCGATGCCGTTCTCGCCGTCGCACGAGGCGAGCGGCCCGAGCACGTCGTCAACCCCGATGCCCTGCCCGCCGCCCTGAGAGAGGACGAGCGTGCGCGCTCGGCACGCTGAGCGCACGGAAGCCTCCGGCGTCGGTGCAGCACGGCCGATCCCCCGTCGCAACGGCCTGCGCGAGGAGGTCTACGAGGCGATCCTCGAGCTGATCGTGCAGGACGTCATCGGCGAAGGCTCGGCGCTGCGGGTCGAGGCTCTTGCCCAGCGGCTCGACGTCTCGCCGACGCCGGTGCGCGAGGCGCTCGTGCAGCTCGAGGCGACCGGACTCGTCGACCATGTCGCCAACAAGGGCTTCACTGTCGCCCGACATCCCGATGCCGCGGAGCTCGCGGAGCTCATGGACGCGCGAGCCGTGCTCGAGGTCGCGGCGGTCCGACGCGCCGCCCTCGCAGCGGACTCCGAGCTGATCGATCAGCTCGCCGATCTGCTGACACTGCAGGAGCGCGCCGCGGCCCGGCTGCCCTCCGACGACAACCGCGCCCGTCGTGCTCAGAGTGAGTACCTCGCCGCCGACCACGCCTTCCACGACGCGATCTTCGCGGGCAGCCGCAACCGGCACCTCGCGAGGCTCGCCCACACCCTCGACGCGCAGTCACAGCGCGCTCGACAGTCGTCACGGCGCGGTGTCCGCGACGCCGCGGAGGCGATCGCCGAGCATCACGCCATTCTCGATGCGATTCGCTCCGGCGACGCCGACGCGGCCGAGGAGGCCATGACCGGGCATCTGCGTCGCGTGCTCGAGCATGCCGTTACCGACGCGGACTGATGGACCTCCGGATCTTCGTCGAGCCGCAGCAGGGCTCCGACTACGACGAGCAGCTGCGCTGCGCCCTGCTCGCCGAGGAGCTCGGCTTCGACGGCTTCTTCCGCTCCGACCACTACCTGCAGACCGTGCCCGAGCCGACCGCGCTCGGCCCGACCGACTCGTGGATCACGCTCGCAGGCCTCGCGCGCGAGACCCGGCGGATCCGCCTCGGCACTCTCGTCACCGCCGCGACGCTGCGGCATCCCGGCCCCTTCGCGATCGCGGTGGCACAGGTCGACCGGATGTCGGGCGGCCGCGTCGAGCTCGGCATTGGAGCGGGATGGTACCGGCTCGAGCACGAGGCGTGGGGGCTTCCTTTCCCCGAGCGTCGGTTCTCCCGCCTGGAGGAGACGCTCGAGATCCTCACCGGGATCTGGTCGACGCCGCCGGGCACGAGCTATGGCCACGAAGGCGCGCATTGGACGCTCACCGGCGCGCCCGGGATCGCGACGGCGCAGTCGCCGATCCCGATCATCCTCGGCGGCCGCGGCCCCGACCGCGTTCCTCGCCTCGCCGCGCGGTTCGCGCAAGAGTTCATCATCGCCTTCGCCGACGAGGACACGATCGCGGACCGTTTCGCCCGCGTCCGTCGCAGCGCGGAGGACATCGGGCGGGACCCGGACGACCTCGTGTACTCGGTCGCGCTCGCGACGAACGTCGGCACGGACCGTGCCGACTACGAGCGTCGGGTCCACGCCCGGGGGCTCGATCCGGCCGCCTTCCGGACGAACGCCGTGGCCGGAACCCCCGCCGAGGCGATCGAGAAGATCCACCGCGTGCGCGAGCTCGGCGCGAGCCGGGTCTACCTGCAGACACGGCTGGCCCGCGATCTCGAACTCGTCGAGCTCCTGGGCCGCGAGGTGCTGCCGCACCTCTGAGCTACGCGGTCACGGGTAGAGCCCGCGGAGCCGATGGGCCTCGGTGACGCGTTCGACCGCGAGGGTCGTCGCCGCGAGCCGCAGGGAGACGTCACGGCGGGCCGCCGAGTCGACGACCGCGTGCCAGGCGATCGTCATCCGCTCGCGCAGCCGACGCTCGACCTCCGCCTCGCTCCATCGGTAGGTCTGGTTCGCCTGCGCCCACTCGAAGTACGACACGATCACCCCGCCCGAGTTGGCGAGGATGTCGGGCACGACGAGCACGTCCCGTTCGCGCAGGATGCGATCGGCCTCCGACGTCGTCGGGCCGTTGGCACCCTCGACGACGATCGCGGCGCGCACCCGACGGGCGTTCCCCTCGTGGATGACGCCCTCGACGGCTGCCGGGATCAGGACATCCAGCTCCAACTCGAGCAGCTCGGCGGGCTCGAGCGGGTCGGCTCCCGCGAAACCCACCACCGTCCCGGCCACCGCGGCATGCGCGACGAGCGCCGGCACGTCCAACCCCTCCAGCGCGATCACGGCGCCGTCGACGTCGCTCACCGCGACAATCCGCGCCCCGGCCTCGTGCAGGAACCTGGCGGCGTCGCGACCCACCTTCCCGAAACCCTGCACGGCGATCCGGGCGCCGCGAACATCGCGGCCGCGATGAGCGAGCGCGGCGACGGTGATGTCGGCGACTCCCCGCGATGTGGCGCTCGCGCGCCCCAGCGATCCGCCCAGGGCGATGGGCTTGCCGGTGACGACGGCCGGCGCCGTCCTGCCGATACCGACCGAGTAGGTGTCGAGCATCCATGCCATCACGCGCTCGTCGGTGCCGACGTCGGGGGCGGGGATGTCCTGGTCCGGCCCGATGACAGGAGCGATCTCGCTCGTGTACCGCCGCGTCACGCGCTCCAGCTCGGCCATGCTCGAAGAGCGCGGGTCGATCGCGATGCCACCCTTGGCGCCGCCGTAGGGCAGATCGACGAGCGCGCACTTCCAGGTCATCCACATCGCGAGCGCTCGCACCTCGTCGAGATCGACGCCGGGGCCGAACCGGAGACCGCCCTTCGCAGGACCGCGCGAGAAGTTGTGCTGCACGCGATGCCCGACCAAGACCTCGATCCGGCCGTCGTCGCGCCGCAGCGGCACGCTCACGGACACTTCGCGACGCGAGGTCGCGAGCATGTCGTAGGTGCCCTCGTCATAGCCGAGTATCTCGACGGCCTGGCGCAGCTGAGTGCGCGCATCGCAGAGCGGGCCGCCCGAAGGGGACGTCGCCATAACGGTCATCGCCCGGAGACCTCGTCCGCACGCCGGTCGAAGGTCAGCCCTCCGGGGACCTGGAAGGTCGGCATGATCTCGATGAGACCGATGTTCGCGTGGCGGGGTGCGTCGAGCGCGAACTCCATCGCGTCGACGACGTCCGCGGCCGCGAGCACCTCGTACCCCTCGAAGAACTCGGCGTGGGCGGCTGCGAGCGCCTCCGGCGTGCCGCCGAGGTTGCGGCCGAAGATCTCGGTCTCCACCCGGCCCGGGCAGATCTCGGTCACCCGGACGCGGCGACCGAGCACGTCGTTGCGCAGCTGCCGGGACAGCTGATGGATCGCGGCCTTCGTCGCATGGTAGGCGGTGTGGCCGAAGAAGTTGTACCTGCCCGCGATCGAGCTCACGTTGATGACGTGGCCGCGGTCGCGCTCGACCATGCCGGGCACGAAGAGCCGTGTCAGCTGCAGAACCGCGCCGAGGTTCACCTCGACGAGGTCCTCCAGATCGTCGCGCGACGAGCCGAGCACGTTGCCGGGGCGCGAGACCCCGCCGACGTTCGCAAGAACGTCGATCTCGAGCCCCTCCGCGATCGCTTCGAGCGCCGCGACGTCACGCAGGTCGACTGGATGCGGGACCGCTCCCGTGCGTGCGGCGAGATCCTCGAGTCGCCGCACGTCTCGCGCCACCGCGTGGACGACGAGTCCTCGCTGGGTGAGGCGGTCGACCAGCGCGGCCCCGATGCCCGCCGTCGCTCCCGTCACGAGTGCACTGCTGTAGTCGCTCAGGGGCAACGATGACCTCCGTTCGGCGGGCCGCAGCGTCGGCTGCACCGTCCACCGTAAGGATGCACAGCGGCCCAGCACGAGGCTTCCGTGATCGCCGTTCGCTATCGCGGCATACGATCTCGCGACGCTCGCGGGGAAGCGGAACGAATACATTTCCGCCATGGCGGAAGACCACGGAAGGACTCCTATGAAACTCTCAGCTGCACGACGACGTCTGATGATCCTCGCGACGTTCGCTGTCGCCGCCCTCGCGCTCGCGGGATGCGGAACCTCCTCTCCAGCGCCCGCCAAGTCGGCCGGCGATGACCTCAGCGGCGACCTCAACCTGGTTGCGTACGCGAGCGTCTGGCAGGAGCAGTTCCAGAAGGCGGTCATCGACCCGTTCGTGAAGCTCCACCCTGGCGTGACTGTTCACTATCTGGCTAAGCGCTCCTCGGCTGAGATGCTCAGCGCGCTTCAGGCTGAGGGCGCCACGCCGACCACGGACGTCGCGATCATGGACCAGTCGGTCGCCAACGCCGCCAACGCCGCTCGCATCTTCCAGCCGTTCACGACGAAGGACGTGCCGAACCTCGCTCACGTGCAGAAGCAGTTCCTGACGCCTGGCAATTACGGGCCGGTCGACATGGCCGACGCGGTGGCGCTGCTGTACGACAAGAGCGTCTTCAGCAAGGCCCCGACCAGCTGGAACACCTACTGGGACAAGAAGTACTCCGGCCGGGTGGCGATGGTCGACCCGCCGTCGGCCTTGGGCATCGACCTCACCGCCATCGTGTCCACCATGCAGGGCGAGGATTACCACACGAGCATCGACAAGGCGATCGCGCGGCTCAAGGATCTCGCGCCGAGCGTCCAGTCGTGGCTGCCCAACCCGGACGAGTATCAGACGATCATCACCGGCCAGACCGTGCTGAGCATCGGCCAGAACGGCCGCGGGCAGTACTACGCCGATCAGAGCGGCGGCAAGCTCGGCCTGGTGATCCCCAAGGAGGGCACCGCCTATCAGCTCAACACCGTCAATCTCCGCAAGGACGCCCCCCACGAGAAGGTGGCGAAGGCGTTCATCGACTACTCGCTCTCCCCTGCGGCACAGCGGGCCTTCGCGGCCGCGCTCTTCTACGCCCCGTCGATCGACAACGCCGACCTCCCGGCGGAGGTGCAGAAGCGGGTGGTCAGAACGGACGGATCGGTCAAGGTGGTCGACCTCGATCCCACGTTCGTCGCGAGCATCCGCGATCAGTGGACCGACCGCTGGAAGCGCGAGGTCATCGGAGGCTGACCCCTTCCCCGTCGCAGAGAGGAGATCGACATGAGCACACCGAAGCTGGCTCTGGTCGACCTGACCAAGCGGTACCAACCGGGGCTGGCGCCCGCCGTCGATCACCTGAACATGGAGGTCGAGGAGGGTCACCTGGTGGCCCTCCTCGGCCCTTCGGGATGCGGGAAGACGACGACTCTGCGCATGGTCGCCGGCCTCATGGATCCCACGGCGGGCCGGATCGTCGTGGACGGCGAGGACATCACCTCGATCCCCGTCCACCGTCGAGGAATGGGCATGGTCTTCCAGTCCTACGCGCTGTTCCCGCACATGAACGTGGCCGCGAACGTCGCCTTCGGGTTGCGGATGCGGCGCCTGCCGAAGTCGGAGCGCCTCGAACGCGTCCGTCGCGCCCTCGACATGGTGCAGCTCGGCTACCTGGCCGAGCGGGAGACGAAGGCCCTCTCCGGCGGACAACAGCAGCGCATTGCGCTCGCTCGCGCCCTCGTCGTCGAGCCGACGCTCCTGCTGCTGGACGAGCCGCTGTCCAACCTGGACGCGAAGCTGCGCGAGAGCATGCGCGGCGAGATCCGTGCGATCCAGCAGCGCACGGGGGCGACCACACTCTTCGTGACCCACGACCAGGATGAGGCGCTCGACATGGCCGACCGGATCGCGGTGATGAACGGGGGGCTGATCGAGCAGTTCGGGGAACCCTCCGAGGTCTACGAGCGACCCCGCACCCGCTTCGTCGCCGAGTTCATCGGACGCGCGAACCTCCTCGACGCCACCGTCGTCGCGGACCGCGGGCCGAGCGGTGCCGACGAGCGGCGGTACGACGTCCAGGTGCCCGGCTTCGGCGCCGTCGGCGCCGTCGGCGCTCCCGGGCTGACGGGCGCCACGCGGACGATGCTCGTGCGCCCGCACCGGGTCCAGGTCCACTGCGATCCGGGCGCGAGCGGCTCGCCCGGAACGGTCGAGTCGGTGAGCTACACGGGCGACTCGGTCGGGTACCGCGTCCGAGTCGGCGACCGTGCGCAGCTCGCCGAGGCCCCCACCGATGGCCGGATCGCCGCTCCCGGCGACGTCGTCCGGCTCGACTGGGATCCCGCCTCGGCCTACCTCCTGCCGGAGGAGGAGGAGAGATGAGCGCGACCACGTCGATCGCGGTGCCACGGCTGCCCGGTGCCGACGACCTCCCGCCCGGCCACGGCGTGCACGAGCACCGGAGCCGACGACGCGATCGCCGGACGTTCTGGGCCCTCGCGGCGCCCGGCCTGCTCGGACTCGCCGTGACCTACCTGCTTCCCCTCTTGTACATGGTGCGGATGGCGTTCAATCGCGGCAAGCCCGACGGCTTCATCGAGCAGACGTTCACGCTCGACACCCTCATCAAGCCGCTCACCGACTCCTATTACTGGAAGGTCACCCTCGACACCTTCCTGATGGGGCTCGTCGTGGCGGCGATCTGTGTCGTGATCTCCTACCCGCTCGCCCTGTTCCTGACGCGTTCGACGAGCCGCTACAAGAGCCTGCTCATCGCCCTCGCGATCGCCCCGCTGCTCACCTCGGCCGTCGTGCGCACGTACGGGTGGATGGTGATCCTCGGCGGGGCGGGCCTGGTCAACTCGACGCTCATGCACCTCGGCCTCGTGACCGTCCCGCTGCGCCTCACCAACAACATGACCGGCGTCGTGATCGGCCTCGTCGAGATCTTCATGCCGTACGCGATCCTCGTGATGATGTCCGGCTTCGGGCGGCTCGACCCCCGGCTCGAGGAGGCGGCTGCCTCCCTCGGCGCCCGGCCCCGCGCGGTGTTCGCCCGGATCACGCTGCCGCTCACCCTGCCCGCCCTCCTCTCGGCGTTCCTGCTGATCTTCGTCCTCTCGATCAGCAGCTTCATCACGACGAACCTGCTCGGCGGGGGTGCCGTGCACGTCCTGGCCACGGAGATCTACGACCAGGCGACCGGCCTGCTGAACTGGCCGTTCGCCGCCGCCCTGTCGGTGATCCTGCTCGTCCTGTTCGGCGTGGTCATCGCGATCTACCAGACGGTGACCCGGAGATTGAGGCTCGACGCATGACGACACCACCGAACCGCTTCCGGCGACGCGTGCCCGTGTCCGCGGTCGCGCTGCGCGTGCTGGTCGCGCTGCTCTACGTGTTCCTCCTGGCGCCGCTCGTCATCATCGTCGTCATCTCGTTCAGCTCCAACCAGTACCTGTCCTTCCCTCCGACCGGGTTCTCGCTGCGCTGGTATGCCGAGCTGCCGGCCGAGACGACCTTCATCCAGGGCATGCAGACCACGCTCATCACGGCGTCGATCACGACCCTCATCGTGCTGCTGATCGGCGTTCCCGCCTCCATCGCGCTCGCACGCTACGAGGTCCCCGGCCGCGGCGCGATCTCGGCGTTCTTCCTCTCGCCCCTCCTCGTGCCCTCGGTCGTGCTCGCGCTCGGCCTCGTCCTCACGCTCGGCCCGCTGGGTCTCACGAACACCTACCAGGGCATCGTCATCGGCCACGTCAGCATCACGCTTCCCTACGTCATCCGGACCACGCTCATGAGCCTCACCACCGCAGACACCTCGTCGGAGGAGGCGGCCCGCGTGCTCGGCGCGAACGGCTGGGCGGTCTTCCGGCTGATCACCCTGCCGATCATCAGGCCAGGCGTCATCGCGGGCGGGATAGTCGCCTTCGTCGTGTCCTTCGACGAGGCGGTCATCTCGCTCTTCGTCGCCGAGTCGGGCAAGCCGACCCTGCCGGTGCAGATCCTGCGCTACGTGGCGGACTCGGCGGATGCGGCGGTCGCGGCGCTCTCCGTCGTCCTCATCCTGTTCTCGGTCGTGATCGTCGTGCTCGTCGAACGCGTCATGGGGCTGCGCCGCACCCTCATCTGATGTCGAGGGGGGACGGGTCACTGCGCCCATACCAACCGCCGAAGCCGACATAAGGGATCGCTATGGCTGCGCTGTTCGCGCGACGCGAGAACACGCCCGATGATAGTGCGATCGCGCATGCTGCCCCATATTTCGCGAGAGCAACCGCACTGGATAAAATATAGAATGTATAAAAATCGGCCACGTCGGCCCTAGCCCCGAAGGTGGATGCCGTGAACACTCCCGCGGACCTCTCCGAGGCCCTCGCGATCGAAGGCTTCTCGGTGGCGTATCGCAGCGGCGCCGAGTTGGTCCCCGCAGTCCGCGAGGTGTCCTTCTCCCTCCGCCGCTCAGAGCGGCTCGCGATCGTGGGCGAATCCGGGTCGGGCAAGACCACGCTCGCGATGGCGATCGCCGGCCTCCTCCCCCATGACAGCGCCCGAATCGAGTACTCGGCCGCGCGGATCGCCGGTCGCGACGTCGACATGAGCGCGACCCGCAGCATCGTCCCCGTCCGACACGAGGGCATCTCGATGATCTTCCAGGACGCGATGACCTCCCTCGATCCGGTCGCCTCCATCGCGCACCAGTTCCGAACGGTGCTCGCCCGCACGGCCGGAATGGGCCGCCGCCGGATACGGCAGGAGTCGAGCGAATGGCTGGAGCGGGTCGGGATCAACCAGCCGGAGCGAGTCCTCGGGCTGCACCCCTACGAGCTTTCGGGAGGCATGCGCCAACGGGTGATGATCGCGCTCGCGCTGTGCAGCTCCCCCGCAGTGCTCATCGCCGACGAGCCCACGTCCGCACTCGACGTCATCGTCAGCCAGCGGATCATGAACCTCATCCTGTCCCTCACGGCAGAGCTCGGCACGGCGGTCGTCGCGATCACCCACGACATCGAGCTCGCCGCGAAGTACATGGATCGCGCTCTCGTCCTCTATGCAGGTCGCGTGCAGGACATCTGTCCCACCGACGAGCTCGGCAGCGCGTCGCGATCCGACTACACGCGGGCGCTCATGGAATGCGTGCCACGACTTGAGGACTACGACCGCGACTACCTCCCAACGCTCGTCCCCACGCGCCGATCGGACCTGGCGTCATGAGCGACGCCGAGCAGTTCATCCTCACCCTCGACGGCGTCGGCAAAGAATACGGCCGAGGGCGTCACCGCGTCACAGCGGTCCAGCCGCTCGACCTCCGGGTCGACGCGGACGTCGAGCTCGGGGTCATCGGCGAATCCGGTTCGGGCAAGTCGACGCTCGCCCGGATGATGGTCGGGCTCGAGACTCCGTCGTCCGGGACGATCGCGTGCAACGGCCGTCCTCTGCGCGAGTGGCTGTCCACACGCGCCTCCCGCCTCGAGTACCGCCGCCGGGTCCAGTACGTCGCTCAGGACACCACCTCGTTCGACCCCCGGCAGACCTTCTACGACGCGGTGTCGGTGCCACTCCGGCTGCTGCGCGGCGTGAGGAGCGAGCGGGAGATCCGGTCGCGGCTGGACGCGATCGCCGATGAGCTCTCGCTCGACCCCGCCCTGTACTCCCGTCAGCCGCATCAGGTCTCCGGCGGACAGCGCCAGCGGTTCGCGCTGGCTCGTTCGCTCGTGGTGGAGCCGCAGCTGCTCATCTGCGACGAGGTCGTGTCGGCCCTCGACGTCTCCGTCCAGGGCGCGGTGCTCAACCTCATCAAGCGGCACGTCGCCGAGCACCACATGGGGCTCATCTTCGTCGCCCACGGGCTGCCGGCCGTGACTTTCATCAGCTCGAACCTCATGGTCATGCGCCAGGGCGAGGTCGTCGAGCGCGGCACGGTTGCCGACGTCGTCACCCGTCCCCGCCATCCGTATACCCAGGAGCTGCTCGCGGCCTACGCGAGCAGCTCACAGAAGGAAGGAGGCCGACAGTGAGGACGACCATCCGAGACCGTTATCGCGCGAACCGTTGGTGGATCCTGCGGCTGGTCCGGTTGCCCGTCGACATCTTCGTGTTCGCAACGATCGCCTTCTTCCTGATCCGGCTCCTGCCCGGCGATCCGGTCGCGGTGGCGGTCGCCTCGCGCAACGAGGCCGTGACACCGGAGACGGTGGCGGCGGTGCGAGCCCAGATGGGCCTCGACGGAAGCATCTGGGAGCAGCTGCTCCACTTCTGGGGCGGTCTGTTCCGGGGAAATCTGGGCGACTCGCTGCAGACGAGCATCCCCGTCGTCACCGAAGTGTTCTCGCGCCTCCCCTCCACGCTCGAGCTCATCCTGCTCGGACTCCTGGGAGCATTCGTCGCCTGCCTGGTCCTGGGGTTCGTGTACGTGCGCTTCGCGAACCCCCTCCTCCGGCGCGCTGTCCGCTTCTACTCGTCATTCGCGACGACCGTTCCGGTGTTCGTCGTCGCGATCTTCCTGATCGTGCTCTTCTATGTCGTCCTCGCATGGCTCCCTGCCCCGCTGGGACGCGCCGCTGGCACGCTGCCGGTGGTGACGGGCTTCCCGATCCTCGACGAGATCATCACGGGCAGCTGGAGCATGCTGGGCGAGACGCTCGTGGCGTACATCATGCCGGTGGCCGCCATGGTCATCACCTACACGCCCAACCTGCTCACCCAGCTCATCGGCGGCCTCGACCGCGAGCTCGAACAGACCACGACGCGTTTCCAGGTGGCAGCAGGCGCGCCGCGCCGCTGGATCTTCGTGAGCCTGTTCCGGCGGTCGCTGCCGAGCGTCATCGTCGTGTTCGGCCTCTTCTTCGGCTCCCTCATCGGCGGCGCCGTCACGATCGAGAGCCTCTTCGGCTTCGGCGGCATCGGCCAGCTCGGCGTGCGCTCCGTCCAGACGGTCGACTTCCCCGCTCTACAAGGCTTTCTGATCATCGTGGTCACCGTCTGCCTGATCGCGATGCTCGTGGTCGACCTCATCAACATGGCGCTCGACCCCCGCCGGCGCCCGGGCATCGAGGAGGCATCGCGATGAGCGCCCAGTTCCCGGACCAGACGGCGGCGCTCGCCGTCGCGCCTCGCCGCACCGGCGGGACGATCCGCGCCGTGTTCGCCTTCGTCCCGCTGGCGCTCGTCGTCGCGATCGCGGTGCTCGCGCCCGTCATCGCTCCATACGACCCGGTGACGAGCGTCGCCGCGTCGCGGCTGCCCCCGTCACCCGAGCATTGGTTCGGCACCGACGCGGTCGGCATGGACATCCTGTCGCGGACGATCTACGGCGCCCGTATCGCGGTCCAGTTCGGCGTCATCGTGGCGGTGCTCAGCACCATCGGCGGGGTCCTCATCGGCACGTTCATCGGGCTTAGCGAAAGCAGCAGCGGCGTCCTCGGTCTGCTCGGCCGCGGCCTCAACCAGATCAGCAGCTATCTGCTCGCGATCCCCGACGTCATCCTCGGAATCGTCGTCGTCGGCATCATGGGCTCCTCCGACTTCGCCCTCACCGTCGCGATCACGCTCTGCCTCGTGCAAGCTCCGGTGAAGCTCACCCGCGTCGAGGTGCTGCGCGTCCGCCGCGAGAGCTACCTCGAGTCGGCGAAGCTCGCCGGCGAGAGCAGCTTCCGCGCCGCGCTTGTGCACGTCATGCCCAACTCGATCGGACCCGCCATGCGCAACATGCCGCTGATCTTCGGCAACTGCGTGATCATCCTGGCCAGCCTCGGCTTCATCGGCATCGGAGTGAAGGCGCCCACCCCGGAGTGGGGCTACATGATCTCGTCCGGACTCTCATCCCTCGTCCTCGGACGCTGGTGGCCCGCCGTCTTCCCCGCCGCAGCCGTCCTGCTCTCCGTGCTCGCCATCGCCTACTCCTCACGGGCGATCCCCCGGATGTGGCCGCTGCTCGCGGTCCGTGTCAAGAGATGGAACCCAATCGGAAGGAAAGCTCGTGCGTAAGATCACGAAGGCGGGCGGTGTTGTCGCGATAGGCGCGGCGATCGTTCTCGCCGTGACCGGCTGCACCAGTGCCGGCAACAGCAACAGCAACAGCAACAGCAACTCCGCAACGAAGAAGACATCGCTGACGGTCGCGGTCGCCGCGCTCCCGACCAGCTTCGACCTCGACGGCGCGTTCGGTGCGTCGAACGAGAACTACACGATGTGGTCGCAGACCCAGATCGGACTGCTGAACTACAAGACCAAGCTCGAGAACGGCGTCGTCGTCACCGACTTCACCCATTTCGAGGGCGCGCTCGCGGACAAGGACAACCCGTACACGGTCAGCGACGACGGCCAGACGTACACCTTCCACTTGCGCAAGGACGTCGTGTCGCAGGCGGGAAACCCACTCACCGCCGAGGACGTGCGCTGGTCGATCGAGCGCAAGCTGAGCGACGGCGGCGTTGGGCTGACCCAGGTCAAGGCCTACTTCAACAACCCCGACCAGATGGAGGTCATCGACGATCACACGATCGCCTTCCACCTGCACAACGCGGGCAACGACAACGTGCTCCTACCCGTCTTGACGGGCCAGACCGGTCGGATCTACGACAAGGTCGAGCTGCTCAAGCACGCCACGCCGGACGACCCGTGGGCGGTCAAGTGGGCCACGCAGAACACCGGCTGGGGGTTCGGCCCCTACACCGTGAGCTCGATGACGCAAGGGCAGCAGATCGTCCTGAAGGCCAACCCGAAGTACGTACTGGGGGAGCCCGCGTTCAGGACGATCACGATGAAGGTCGTCCCCGACTCCGGAACGCGCGCCCAGCTCGTGTCCTCCGGAGGCGTAGACGTCGCCGAGGCGCTCGCACCAGCCGATCTCGCGACCATTGCGAAGTCCCCCAAGGTGCAGGAGCCGAAGGTGAAGAACCCGATCGAGTTCATCGACCTGTCGCTCGTGCAGAACAAGGCCCCGTTCGACGACAAGACGGTGCGGCAGGCCTTCTTCAACGCCGTGCCGTACAAGGAGATCATCGACAAGGTGTACTCCGGCTTCGCCGTGGAAAGCTCCGGATGGTTCACCGGCACGATGAACGTGCCGGGCCTGTCCACCAAGCCGGCGTACACCTACGACGTCGACAAGGCGAAGAAGCTCCTAGCCCAGGCGGGCAAGTCCAGCGTCGACGTGACGCTCTCCGTGCCGAACAACGTGCCGGACGTCGTCGACGCCGCGATCCTCATCGGCTCGTTCGCCAAGAAGGCGGGCTTCAACGTCACGGTCAACCAGCTCAGTCCCGCGGACTTCGCGACCGGCCGACTGAACCATTCCTTCCAGTCGCTGCTCGTGGCCAACCGCGTCCAGATCCAGTACCCGTCGTTCGTGAACAACTTCTTCCTGCCCGGCGACCCGAGCAACAGCGGCGACTTCCAGCCGACCGCCGAATGGAACGAGCTCTTCGCCTCGGCGGCGGCGGCCGGGCCGCAGACCAGCAAGGAGGCAGCGCCGTACTGGCAGAAGATCAACGACTTCATCAACGACGACGCCAGCCAGATCCCGATCCTCTACAAGCAGCCGAACCAGGCATACAGCAAGGATCTGGTGAACATGACCTACCGGTATGACAGCACGGTGGACTACAGCATCCTGAAGCCGGCCCGATAGGAGGCAGAACGGGTGAGGGGTGGGGTCCGGTCGGACCCCACCCCTCACCCGTTCGCGGTCAGCCCCTGCGGGTCATGGGCGTGAGCTCCTTCGCGAGCTCCGGGTCCGTGAAGGCGACAGGGAGCAGGGCAGCGTCGATCGCCTCCACCTGAGCGTCGTCGAGCCGCGTGCCCGACGCCTTGACGGTCTCGGCGAGCTGCTCGGGGCGGGAGGCGCCGACGATCGTCGAGGCGACGTTGTCGTTGTGGAGCACCCACGCGAGGGAGAGCTGTGCGACGGTGAGCCCGGCGTCCTCGGCGATCGGACGCAGCTTTTGCACCGCGGTGAGGATGTCCTCGCTCATGAAGTCTTCGATGCGGGGACGGACGCCCGCACGCTCGTCCGCGGCTCGTGACCCGGCCGGGACGGGCCGACCTGGGAGGTACTTGCCGGTGAGCACGCCCTGCGCCAGCGGCGACCACACAATCTGGGAGATGCCGAGCTCCCGCGAGGCGGGCACCACCTCAGCCTCGATGATGCGCCACAGTGCCGAGTACTGAGGCTGGTTGGAGATCAGCTGGAAGCCCAGATCGCTCGCGAGAGCGTGGCCGGCACGCAGCTGCTCGGCGGTCCACTCCGACACGCCGATGTAGAGGGCCTTCCCCTGCCGTACCAGGTCGGCGAACGCCTGCATCGTCTCCTCGAGCGGCGTCTCGTAGTCATAACGGTGTGCCTGGTAGAGGTCGACGTAGTCGACGCGGAGGCGCTTGAGCGATCCGTTCATGGCCTCGACGATGTGCTTGCGCGAGAGCCCCGTGTCGTTCGGCCCTTTCGGTCCAATCGGCCAATACACCTTCGTGAAGATCTCGAGCGATTCGCGGCGTTGCCCGGCGAGCGCCTGGCCGAGCACGCTCTCGGCCCCGGTGTTCGCGTAGGTGTCGGCGGTGTCGAAGCTCGTGATTCCCAGCTCGAGGGCGGCGTGGACGGTCTTGATCGCGATGTCGTTCTCCACCTGGGAGGCGTGGGTGATCCAGTTGCCATACGTGATCTCGCCGACCTTGAAGCCGCTGTTGCCGAGATATCGGTAATACGTCATCTAGATATTATATAGAATGACGCCTGGACGAGGACAGGGGTCGGAGTCCGGGGCGTTCGGCGAGGCCCGGTCCTCCGCGCGCCGCAGCCACGTCGCCTTCGCTGCGGGTACCGGCGTGGCCTGGCGCAGGCTCACGAACGGCTGCGACATCCGCCCGGGCCGCGAACGACGAAGGCGGCCCGCGCGGGGCCGCCTTCGTCCGTGTAGCGGGGGCGGGACTTGAACCCGCGACACCACGATTATGAGCCGTGTGCTCTAACCACCTGAGCTACCCCGCCACGGCCTTGCGTGAAGACCTGAGCCCCGAGTCAGGATTGAACTGACGACCCCTTCCTTACCATGGAAGTGCTCTACCACTGAGCTATCGGGGCGCGCGCCCTCACGAGGCACCGTACGAGATTAGCACCTGGTTCGGCGGCCCGACGCGGACGACCGACGTGACCTAGGGTGGGCTCATGCCCACGGATTCCCCGGACTCCGCTCTGCCCGCCGGACCCGAGGACGAGCTCGCCACGCTCACCGACACGGTCGACGAGTGGTGGCGCACGGCCGTCATCTACCAGATCTACCCGCGCTCCTTCGCCGACGCGAACGGAGACGGGATCGGCGACCTGCCCGGCATCACGCGACGCCTCGACGCCCTCCCCGAGCTCGGCGTCGACGCCGTGTGGCTCTCGCCGTTCTACGTCTCCCCCCAGCTCGACGCGGGATACGACGTCGCCGACTACACCGACGTCGACCCCCTCTTCGGCGACCTCGACGCGTTCGACGCGCTCCTCGCGCGCGCCCACGATCTCGGGCTCAAGGTCGTCATCGACATCGTCCCGAACCACTGCTCGAGCGCGCACCCGTGGTTCCAGGCCGCACTCGCCGCGCCCGCCGGGTCCCCCGAGCGCTCCCGCTTCCACTTCCGGCCGGGGCGCGGCGAGTCCGGCGAGCTGCCACCCAACAACTGGGAGTCGGTGTTCGGCGGTCCCGCGTGGACGCGCGTCGCCGAGCCGGACGGCAGCCCGGGCGAGTGGTACCTGCACCTGTTCGACTCGTCCCAGCCCGACTTCGACTGGACGAACCCAGAGGTGCACGAGCTCTTCCGCGGCATCCTGCGGTTCTGGCTCGACCGCGGTGTCGACGGCTTCCGCGTCGACGTCGCCCACGGCCTCGTGAAGGCGGCGGGCCTGCCCGACTGGACGCCGCCGGAGGGGTCCGGGAGCATGGGCAGCGGCACGTTCGACCCCGAGGCGAGCGCCGACGTCCACGCGGGCGCGCACGGCGAGCCCCCGGCGGACGAGGCGCCCTACTGGGCGCAGGACGGCGTGCACGAGATCTGGCGCGAGTGGCGCGCGGTGCTGGAGGAGTACGGACCCGAGCGCGTGCTCATCGGCGAGGCGTGGGTCGAGCCGGTCGAGCGGCTCGCGGAGTGGGTGCGGCCGGACGAGATGCACCAGACGTTCAACTTCGCCTACCTCGAGACGAAGTGGGACGCACGCGCGCTGCGCGCGGTCATCGCCGAGTCGCTCGAGGCGTTCTCGGCGGTCGGCGCGCCGAGCACGTGGGTGCTGAGCAACCACGACGTCATCCGCCATCCGAGCCGGCTCGCGCTCACAGCGGACATCCCTCAGGGCGACGGCCTCGGCCCGCGGTCCCCGGGCGGGCCGGACCCGCTCGTCGCCCTCGCGCGGGGGCGCGCCGCGACGACGCTCATGCTCGCCCTGCCCGGCAGCGCCTACCTCTACCAGGGCGAGGAGCTCGGCCTGCTCGAGGTCGTCGACCTGCCGGACGAGGCGCGTCAGGACCCGACGTGGTTCCGCACGCACGGCGAGCGGTACGGTCGCGACGGCTGCCGCGTGCCCATCCCATGGGAGCCGGAGGCGCCCGCGTTCGGCTTCAGCCCGACGGGGCGCAGCTGGCTGCCGCAGCCCGACGAGTGGGTCGACGTCGCACGCTCCGTGCAGCGCGGCGTGCCCGGGAGCACCCTCGAGCTCTACCGCACACTGCTCGCGTTGCGGGCCGAGCACCGCCTCGGCGCGGGCACGCTCGAGTGGCTCGACGGGTTCGGCGCGCACGTCGTCGCGTTCCGCAACGGCCCGGTGCGGGTCGTCGCGAACATGGGGCACGTGCCCGTCGAGCTGCCCGAGGGCACGGTGCTCGTCTCGAGCATGGACCTCGACGGGTCGACCCTGCCGCCGGACACGACGGCCTGGATGCGGGCCTGAGCGCGGCCGCCGCCCCGCCGCGCGGCGCGGTCAGCTCGAGGCGTTGGCCTTGAGCCAGGCGAACGGGTCGACGGGCACCCCGTCGAGGTGGATCTCGAGGTGCAGATGCGGACCCGTCGCGAGTCCCGTCTGGCCGACGAGCCCCACGAGGTCGCCCACATGCACCTGTTGGCCCACGGTGAGGGGGCTCGATCCGGCCTGCATGTGCGCGTAGACGCTCTGCACCTTCTGGCCGTTGATGACGTGGTCGATCACGACGTGGTTGCCGAGGCTGCCGCCCGACTCGTGCAGGCTCACGACGCCGTCGGCGATCGCGTAGATCGGCGCTCCCGCACCGGGTGTGAAGTCGACGCCCTCGTGGAACGGCTGCGCCCCCTCGATGGGCGCGGAGCGCGGGCCGAAGCCGGAGCTGATCGGCACGGGATATGGGAACGGCCAGCGGATCGGCCCCGTCCAGTCCGTCGTGTAGGCGAACTCGGGATTGCCCGAGCGCTGTCGCATGATCTGGGCGTACGAGCTCACCGTGAAGCCGTCGTAGGAGACGGCCGGCGCGTCCCCGCCCTGCACGCGTACGCTCTGCGCGTCGAGGGGCGCGGACGCGGACGCGACGGGCGCCGCGGTCGACGACTCAGTAGCGACGAGGTTCGGCGGCACCGTGAGGCCGACGACCATCGCCCCCGTGAAGAGCAGCACGCCGAGGGAGAGGAGCCTGGCGCCGATCTCGCGGCGCCGTGTGCCCGGCGTGCGCGCCCGGGCCGTGCGCGACGCGACGCGCTCAGCGGGCGCGGCCGAGCGACCGCGGCGCGGTGCGCCCCCGGCGGGCGTGGCCAGCGTACGCTCGGCCCGGCGCGTCGACGCCGTGGCCGCCGCGGCCGCCGCAGCCCCCGCAGCCGCCGCGGCCTCCGCAGCGCGCTCGCGTTCGCGCAGCGCGCGCCGCGTCAGCGGCGCAGCGTCGGCGGCCCGGGAGGTCGAGGGGGTCGTGGGGGCAGCCGCGGGCAGCAGGGGGTGGGACACAGGGGCCCCCTCCCGCTGCCGACTCTCGGCGAAGTCCTGGAACGGCAGTGCGGTGTCTCCTCGTGGATAAGGACGGCCGTCGAGCGCCCGTCCGTCGTCCTCGGACCGTCGCCTCCCGCGATCGGACGGGGAGGTAACGGATTCATAAAGGGTAGCCAACGTCGCTGTGATCGGCCACTCCGCCGACGCCCCCCGCACGCGCGCACGCGCCCCACAGGCGGGAAAAGGGCTGGTCACAGCCCGTATGGATTCGTCGATCGAATCAACGAATTCGTCCGCGCGGCGGGCGGGGGTCAGAGCCCGGACTCGACGACGAGCGGCAGGAGGGCCTCGGCGAGCTCGGGATGCGCGGCGAGCACGAGGTCCCTCGAGGGCGCCGCGCCGCCCGCGCCGAGCACGGCCGCACCGGCCTCGTGCGCGACGAGCGCGCCCGCTGCATGGTCCCACGGGTTGAGCCCCCGCTCGGCGTACGCGTCGAGGCGCCCGGCGGCCACGAAGCACAGGTCGAGCGACGCCGTGCCCTGCCGACGGATGTCGCGCACGGCGCCAATGAGCCGCACGACCGCCTCCGCCTACTCCACGCGCCGCTCGGCGGTGTACGAGAAGCCCGTCGCGAGCAGGGCGCGGTCGAGCGGCGCGGGCGGTCCGAGCTCGAGAAGGCGGGTGCCGAGGAACGCGCCGCCGTCCGCCGATGCCGTGTAGACCTCGCCCGAGGCCGGGTTGACGACGCATCCCGCGAGCGCGTGCCACGAGCGCGGGTCCGCCTCGCCCTCGACGACCGCGATGCTCACGGCGTAGTGCGGGATGCCGTAGAGGTAGTTGACCGTCCCGTCGATCGGGTCGACGACCCACGTGAGGCCGCTCGATCCCGTGCCCTCCCCGCTCTCCTCGCCGAGGAAGCCGTCGTGCGGGCGCGCATCGGCGAGCATGCCGCGGATGAGGGCCTCCGAGTCGCGGTCGGCCTGCGTCACGACGTCGACGGGCGTGGACTTCGTCGCGGCCACCTCGACCCCCTCGGCGCGGCGTCGGGCCACGAGGTCGGCCGCGGCGAGCGCGGTGCTGCGGGCGAGGTCGAGCAGCTCGAGCGTCACGCCTCCAGCCAACCACACTCCGCGCCACGGGAGCGGCGAGAGCTGTCGCCCGCGCTCCCGTCCCCCGCGTTCACGGGCGCGCGCGTCGCCGCGCCTCGTCGAGGTCGATGCGCATGCGGCCCTCCGCGATGCCCTTGTCGCCGTCGGGGGTCGGCGCGGGCACGACGAGGCGCTGCTGCTCCTCCTGCGCGAGGCGCGCCTCGTGGGCCTGCGGGTGGAACACCTCGTCGGAGAAGCCGATGACCCCCGCCGTCCGCCCCGAGGCGCCGCGCTCCTCCGGATGTCTGCGGAAGTAGGAGGGGAGCCACATCATGAGCACGGCGAGCGCGACGACGCCGGCGAGGACGAGAACGGAGGCCACGCCCCGGACGATAGCGGCGCCGGGTGAACAGCCGGTGGGAGACGGGCCGCGCTCACGCGGATCCGCGCCGCCGCCGCGCGAGGAGGTCGAGCACGGCGAAGACGAGCGCGAGCAGCACGAGCCCGAGGCACACGAAGAAGCCGTCGCGGTATGCGTCGTGGTAGACCGCGAGCGACACGTGCCTGCCCCCGCTCTCGCCGTAGATGGCCGAGAAGTAGACGGCGGTCGCGGCCGCGACCCCCACGGCGTTGCCGACCCGCTGGCCCACCTGCGTGAGCGATCCCGCGACCCCGGCCTCCTCGACGGGCACCTCCGCGAGCGTGAGGGTCTGGTTGGGGGAGATGACGAGGCCGCCCCCGAGGCCGGTCACGGTCATCGCGCCCGCCATCGCCCACGGGGCCGCCGCGGGCGGCGGCAGCGTCGCCGCGGCGAGCACGAGCGCGATGCCGACCGCGACCGTGCACAGGCCGCCGACGACGAGGGCGCGGCCGACGCGCTGCACGAGCCGGCCCCCGATCCATGCCATGGCCGCGGAGGCGAGCGCGAACGAGATCGTGACCATGCCCGCGAAGACCGGCTCGAGCCCGAGCCCCTGCTGCAGGTAGAGGGTCGAGATGAGGAAGCTCGCCGGCAGCGCCGCGAAGTACGTCGCTGCGATGAGGATGCCGTTGCGGTACGAGGACCTGCGGAAGAGCCCGAAGTCGACGACGGGCAGGAGCCCGCGCCGCGCGTACGACCTCTCCCAGAGCACGAAGGCGATCGCCGCGGCCGCCGCGACGGCGAGCCAGAGCCAGCGCCGCGGGTCGTCGCCGGGCTCGCCCGTCGTGAGCACGAAGGGGAGCATGAACGCGACGACGGCGGAGCCCACGAGCGCGATGCCGACGAGGTCGAGCGGCACGCGCCTCCCCGAGCGCTCCGGCCGTCCGGGCAGGAGGCGCCACGCGAAGCCGAGGGCGATGAGGCCGAGCGGCACGTTCATCCAGAACAGCAGGCGCCACCCGTCCTGCGCGCCGCCCACGGCGATGAGGAGCCCGCCGAGGGTCGGCCCGAGCGCCGTCGAGACGCCGACGGTCGCCCCGAACAGGCCGAACGCGCGGGCGCGCGCCGGACCCTGGAAGAGCTGCTGCACGAGCCCGAGCACTTGCGGCATCTGGATGCCCGCCGCGATGCCCTGCGCGAGCCGCGCGACGACGAGCACGCCGATCCCCGGCGCGAGCGCGCACGCGACGCTCGCGAGGGTGAACAGGCTCAGGCCGAGCAGGAAGAACGCCTTGCGCGAGTACACGTCGCCGAGCCGGCCCGAGGGCACGAGGGCGAGGCCGAACGCGAGCGCGTACCCGGCGACGATGAGCTGCAGCTGGCTCGAGGAGGCGTGCAGCGAGCCCTCGATCGAGGGGAGCCCGACGTTGACCTTCGAGAGGTCGAGGATCGTGAGCGCGGCGACGGCGACGCACACGCCGAACGCGCGCCAGCGCCCACCCTCGGAGACCTCCCCGGCGACGGGCGCGGGAGCGCCGGTCACCGGGGGCGGGCCACGCCGACGGCCCCGTGGCGCGGGCGCGGAAGCGGACGCGGGCGGCGGGCGGCGGGATCTGGTCCGCCGGGCTCGGCGACAAGCGTCGATCCGCGGACGGGATGCGAGGGACCGCGCCGGGAGATCACGTCGTCCACATCGTCCACATCGACAGGATGCGGCGGCGCGCATGCCGTGCGCGCGGTCTCTCAGCGACTCTCCGGGGAAGCGGGCAGCCCGGCGGTGACGGTCGCGGCCGGCGGTCGCTCGAGGCGACCGCGCGGCGCGCGCGGAACGGAAGACCGTGGCGAGTGAGGGATTCGAACCCCCGAAGGCAATGCCAGCTGATTTACAGCCAGCCGGGAACGCCCCTACCGCGGAATACCGGGGTGAGCCGAACCGGACCCTTTCAGGTTTAACTTCTCTCGCCTCAACCGAACAGATGTTCGAACGGGAGGCCCACCAAGGAGGAAGACATGACCGCTCGCAAGACCAACAAGACGACCCCGGCTCCCCGGTTCGCGCACTACGCCGAGAAGGAGGCGACCCCGACCATGCAGGCCTACGCCGACTGGCTGACCCGAGAGACCGGGTACGCCGTGGACGTGCAGTCGGTCGTGCTCGCCTCCTGGCTGCGCGGCGAGTTCCAGAAGAGCGAGGAGAACCAGACCCGGATCGCCGATGCGGCGAGCGCTCGGGAGCAGGCCAAGACCGACCGTGCCGAGCGCAAGGCCGAGCGGGAGGCAGCGGCCAAGGAGCGCGCAGCGAAGAAGGCAGCAGCCGAAGCCAAGCGGATCGAGCGGGCCAAGGCCGTTCTCGCGGCAGCCGAGGCCAAGACCGAGGAGAAGGCAGCATGACCCGTCCCACGATGATCGGCTACCTCCGCGTGAGCACGGAGGAGCAGGCCAGCAGCGGTCTGGGACTCGACGCCCAGCGCGAGACGATCCAGCGCTACGCCGACAGCCACGGCTGGGACGTGGTCTGGTACGAGGACACGGGCGTATCGGCGAAGTCGCTCGACCGTCCCGCGTTGCAGGCCGCGCTCGAACGGCTCCACCCCAAGCGGCGGGACGTGGCCGGCATCGTCGTGGCGAAGCTCGACCGGCTCTCCCGCTCGGTGCACGACTTCTCGGGTCTGCTTGCGCTCTCGCAGAAGCGCGGCTGGTCGGTCGTAGCGATCGATCTGGGCGTGGACACGAGCACTCCGACCGGGAAGCTCGTCGCGAACGTGATGATGTCCGTCGCCGAGTGGGAGCGCGAGATCATCGGCCAGCGCACGAGCGCCGCGATGCAGGCTGCGAAGCGCCGAGGGAAGAACGTTGGCCGCGTTGCCGCTCCGCTCCCCGATTCGACAGCCACGCGATTGCGAGCGCTCCGCGCCGAGGGCAACGGACCCGCGAAGATCGCCGCCGCTCTCAACGCCGAGGGCGTGACGACCCCGCTCGGCAGCAAGTGGTACCAGTCCACCGTCACTTCCGCGCTCGCTCGCCTGAGCGCCGCCGCGTAACCCACACCCAAGGAGCAACCCATGTACAAGACACCCAGCACCCGCGAAGACAACGTCGAGGTCACCGAGAACGCCGTGATCTTGCACGGCCTGAACCGGTTCCAGCCCACCGAGACGATCCCGCTCGCCGCGATCTCGTCCGTGACGCTCACGCAGCCGCCCTCCTGGAAGGTGCCGCCCGCGTTCGAGATTCGCACCGCAGACGGTCGGGTCTTCGAGCGCCGCGCGATCAACGGGCGCAAGCAGATCGCCCAGCAGTTCATGGACGAGGCGTACACGCCGATCCTCGACGCAGTGAACCGCCGCGTTGCGTAAGCCCACCAAGGGAACACCCACAACACAAGGAGCACGACAGGGCAACGAAGTACAACCCCGGAGCGACGGTCACCGTTGGCGATCTGGAGGTCGGCGACACGATCTTCCTCAACGAACGCATCAAGGCCGTCGGCAAGCTGGTCCCGGTGCACCCCGCCGAGGTCGTCGCGCTGACGCCGATCCCGAACGGTCGGGTTCGGGTCGAGGTCCGCAACGCACTGAGCAGCGACGTCGTCCCGACGCGCTCCCTCGGCGACCTGCCCGCTACGCGCGAGTTCCGCGCCGCCGTCGCGGTCTGACCGATGGCACACCGACCCCTCCCGCAGCGCAAGACGCTCGGCACGGCGTACAACCTACGCCCGGACACCGAGCGCGTTCCGGCGCGAGCGTTGCGGGAGGGCGACGTGGTTCTGGAAGGTCCCGACCACCCCGCCATCGTCACCCGAGCCACGCCGTACCGGAACCCCGTTCGCGTGTGGGTCCGCTACGTGTGGCAGCAGCCATACGAGGCCGAGTGGCTGATGGGCACCTACCACCCCGCCCACCGCATCGACCGGGCGCTCCCCGGCGAGTACTGAATCCGAATTTCCGACCCCACACCAAGGAGTCCAGACATGGCACACGTTCGAGAGGTGAGTCGCAAGGGCGGCACCGCCTACGAGGCACGTTGGAAGGTCAACGGCAAGTTCAAGCAGCGCACCTTCACCGTCAAGCGCGAGGCAGAGCGGTTTGCACTGAAGGTCGAGAACGAGATCGCGGACGGCCAGAGCACCGACGCGCTCGTGAAGAACGCGAAACGGTTCCGTGACGTTGCGCAGGCCAGCATGGACGCGGCCACACGGCTAAAGCCGAAGACCCGACGCGGCTACGAGGACGCCTACAAGCTCCACATCTACCCGACGTTCGGGGACCGCCGCATCAACAGCATCACGTCGCTGGAGGTTGAGGCGTGGCTGGCCGAGTTGGAGACCAAGCCCAAGCGCAAGCCAAAGGACGCTCCCGACGACGCTCCCGCTGTCCCGCTGTCCGCGAGCACCCGGCGTGGGATCGTCATCGCGCTGTCGAAGGTGTTTCGGTACGCGCTGAAGCACCGCCTCATCACCACGAACCCATGCGCCGTCATCGAGAAGCCGCAGATCGTCCGCGAGGAGCCGGTGTTCCTGTCGCCGGGTCAGGTCGCAGCCATCGCGGAGTGGCTTGACGACGTTGCACCCTACGGGCTGGTGGTGCGGTTTGCCGCGAACACCGCACTACGACCGGGCGAGCTGGAGGCCCTGCGCATTAGGGACATCAACTTCTTGCGACGTCACGTCGAGGTCCGGCGCCAGGCGCAGTACATCGCCGGGGAGGGCTGGCACTACCAGACGCCGAAGTCGGCGAAGTCGGTCCGGGACGTGCCGCTGTCCCCGAGCCTGCTCGCAGCCCTACGCGACCACATCGCCACGCACCCCTACCGGGCCGACCCCGACGCGCTGCTGTGGCCAGGGAGGCGCAAGGGTGGCCCAGCGGGCAAGCGCGCGCCGCTCAGCTACGATGTGCCCTTCCGTCACGAGAGCGTGCACAAGAGCTACGTTCGTCCCGCGATGGAGGCTGTGGGCATCCAGCCGGTCGTCTGGTACAGCTTCCGCCACTACTTCGCCTCGGCCTGCGCCGCAGCCGGGTACAACATCCACGACGTGGCGAAGTGGATGGGGCACGCGAACATCAACATCACGTTCTCGACCTACGTGCACCTGTTCACCGACCACCACGACATGGCCGGTCTTGCCGCCCTCGCCACCGCAGCACTCGCCGTACAGCCGATTCCCATGCTCGGTGTCGGAGGCCGGGTGTAAACTCCCGCGACCCACCCGACACCTTTACAGCACACCAGGAGCACCCGTATTTAGCCCACTTCTCGAGTCCTCAAGAAAAGTACGGGTTGTTGCTTGAGTTCGGGTTGTGTGGTGTGGCACACTTGTTGACATGACCCAGGACCCGCTCCGCATCACCCTCGACACGCTCCGCTCCGAGCGCGAGGATGCTGAGCGTCGCGCCGTCGAGCTGGACGACGAGCTCAAGAGCATCGCTCAGCGCCTGACCCATCTGCGTGGTGCCATCGACAACATCGAGGCTCTCCTGGGCGTGCCGAGCGTCGAGGACGAGGAGATCCTCGCTGACGAGCACGACGATGAACCTACCGGTGCCACCGTTCGCGAGATCGACTTCACGAACGCTCCGGACGTGCCGCCCACCACGACAGCCGACGACAGCGGAACCTCCGGCTCCTACGAGCCGCCCGCGCGGAAGCGTGTTCCGTCCACTGACTGGGTAGCAGAGGTTGTGGAGCGCATCGGCCGTCCCGCAGATCGCGACACCATCTTCGAGGCCTTCGGCGAGATCAAGGGATTCCCCGAGTCGTGGACCAACCCGCGCAACTCCGTGAACAACGCCCTCGGGCGTGCGGTTGAGCGTGGGATGGTGCTGAAGCTCGAAGAGAACCTGTTCGCCCCGCTGGGCTACAAGCCCTTCGGAAGCGACACCGTCGATCGCGAGGAGTCGTGATGACCAGGTAGGTATTGGCCGGGGTCCAAAGTCGCCGGACGCGGTGATCCCGGTCTACCGGCTCAACGGGAATTGCAGTTCCCCTGAGTCGCAGCCTCGTTGGAGGTACAGGCCCGCGCTGGCCTCAGGGTGGGTGACAAGCTACCCAAAGTCTACGGTCCGACGGGGTCGTAGACAAGCGCCGGGAGGGGTCGCCGTTCGCGGAGGCCCCTCCCGCTTGTTCTCAACGGAGGGGTTACGGAGGGGATCGCCTCACCGCCCCGTTGCGACGAGAAAGGCCCGGACACCGAGTTTCCTCAGTGTTACCGGGCCTTTCCCCTTGGGTGGCGAGTGAGGGATTCGAACCCCCGAAGGCAATGCCAGCTGATTTACAGTCAGGTCCCTTTGGCCGCTTGGGTAACTCGCCGTGGCGCGCCCGGCCGGTGTGCTCACCGACCGGAGGCGCGGATCAAGGATACAAGGTCAGTCGACCGCGCGCGCGTCGGCCGCGTACTCGGAGGCGACGCGCGAGACCTCCCGCGCGTACGAGGGGGCCGAGTTGTAGCCCGCGATGCCGCGACGCCAGCCCGTCCCGGCCATGTCCGAGCTCGCGCGGCACAGGTAGTTCGCGGCCGCGAGCGCCGCGTCGTCGATGTTCCGCGGGTCCTCCATGCCGTCCGCGTTGCCGTCGACGTGCCAGTTCCGCCACGTCTGCGGAATGAGCTGGAACGGGCCGACCGCGCGGTCGTACCTCGGATCGCCGTCGATCGCCCCGCCGTCCGAGTCGGGGACGTGGGCGGTGCCCGCGCCGGAGAGGCTCACCCCGTAGATGGGCGGGCGCGCCGTGCCGTCGTCGCCGAGCTGCGAGCCTCCGTGCGTGCCGTGGCGGCTCTCCGCCCACCCCATCGCGGCGAGCGTGTTCCAGGAGAGTCCGCACGAGGGCGTCGCCTGCGCCTTCGCGAGCGCGGCGCCCGCGTACGCCTCGAGAGCGCGCGGCGGGATGCGCGTCGCGGCCGAGACGCGCGCGACCCACCCCGCGTCCGGAAGCCCGGCGATCCCGGGCCGCGTGGGCTGCGCGGCGCGCACGGGGAGCGGCGCCGCGGCGGGCACGCGGACGGGGCCAGCGTCCGCCGTCGAGTCGTCCGCCGAGCGCGACGCGAACACGACCGCCGCGACGATCGCGAGGACGAACGCAAGGCCCCCGAGCGCGAGGGCCATCCGTCGTGGGCGCATCGGGACGTTCTAGCACGGCCGGATGGCAGATTCCTCCCCTGCCGTACTCGTCCTCGAGCGCCGCGGTCGCCGCTCGAGGACGAGTGCGGTCAGGGGAAGAGGATGTTGAGCACGACGACGAGGACGATGAACGCGGCGACGAGGCCGACGATCGACCACACGACCACGCGCACCACGGGATGACGCCGTCGCGGCGGCCTGCTCACACGCGCGCGCTCATACGGCGCCGCCCACTCGTGGGCCGTGAGCGCGCGATCGACGGCGAGCTCGAGCAGGCGGCCGAGGTCGGCGTCGTCGAAGTAGATGCTGTACACCGAGATCACGCGGTCCGGGACCCCGTGCTCGCGCAGGAGCAGCTGCACGATGGGACGGCCGAGCTGGTCCCTCTCCAGGTACGCCTCGACGCCGCCGGCACGACCGATCTCCCGCACCCGCCGCCAGCGGCGGTAGCGGATCCGCGTGCGCGTCACCTCAAGCCGCGCGCTCGCGATGTACGCGGCCGAGACGCCGGCCCCGATGCCGAGGGCGACGACGGCGATCGCCGCGACGAGCGCGGCCGTGAGCGCGGAGTGGGACGAGAGCCAGGCGCCGCCGACGAGCACCGCGAGCGACACGACGCCGCCGATCGCGGCGCGCCGCAGGGCGAAGCGCCGCCAGCGCGCGAACGACCCGCGGATCTCGAGCACGACGCCATCAGGCCCGCCCGGCGCCGGCGGCGGCTGCCCACCCGCGGGCCGCCCGCGCTCATCCTCCACCCCTGCATCGTCCACCATTGCATCCTCCACCCCGGCGTCCTCCGCCACTGCATCCTGCGCCGACCGCGCTCCATCCGGAGCCTCCCCAGCGTCGTCCCGCCCCGCATCCTGTGCGCGCGTGGCGCCGCCGCCCGGACCGCTCCCCGCGCGACCGTGCCGCCGGGCGCTCCGACGGGGAGAATGGACGGACGCGGGCACGCGCGAGAGGAGGGCCGACGGCTTGGACAGCAGCTTCGACATCGTGAGCAAGGTCGACAGGATGGAGGCCGAGAACGCGCTCAACCAGGCCGCGAAGGAGATCGCGCAGCGCTACGACTTCAAGAACGTGGGCGCCTCCATCGCGTTCAGCGGCGAGAAGGTGCTCATGAGGGCCACGAGCGAGGAGCGCGTCAAGGCCGTGCTCGACGTCTTCGAGCAGAAGCTCGTCAAGCGCGGCATCTCGCTGCGCGCGCTCGACGCCGGCGCGCCGTTCGCGAGCGGCAAGGAGTACCGCATCGAGGCGGGGCTCAAGAACGGCATCTCGAGCGAGGACGCGAAGCGGATCGCCGCGATCATCCGCGCCGAGGCGCCCAAGAGCGTCAAGGCGCAGATCCAGGGCGACGAGCTGCGCGTGACGTCGAAGAGCCGTGATGACCTGCAGGCGACGATCGCGCTCCTCAAGGCCAAGGACCTCGACGTCGCCCTGCAGTTCGTCAACTTCCGCTGACGCAGGCGCGACGGGGCGCCGTCCGGCGGCGCACCGCCGCGCGACTCAGCCCGCGAAGCCGAGGCCCGCCGCGGCCGAGCCCCACGCCTCGAGGCGCGCGCGCACCTCCGGGCGCCGCTCGTCGGCGAGCGCGCGCCCGTACGCCGCCTCGAGCACGTCGGCGATGCGCACGCGCTCGCCGCCGTCGGCCGACACGACCGCGGCCTCGACCATCGCGAGGCTCAGCACGTTCGAGTGCACCTCGCCCGAGGGCGTCGTGCCCGTGCGCAGCGCTCCGACGAACTCCGCGAGCGCGCCCGCGATCTCGCGGCCGCCGGGGCGGTCCGCCGGATCCGCCGCGACCGCACGCGGTCCCGCGCCCTCCTCCGGCCGCTCCGCGACCGGCTCGCCCTCGCCGTCCCACGTCGCCGTTCCGTGCTCGCCGCTCACACGCCACGACCCGTTCCACGACGTCTCGAGACCGGGAGCGCACCAGCTGCCCGTGTAGGAGAACCGCACGCCGTCCGTGAGCTCGAACACGGCGCTCGCCGACGCGGCGCCGCGGAACCAGCTCCAGCCGGGGTTGAACGCGTCGCAGTACACGGAGACGGGATCCGCGTCGACGAGGTAGCGCACGGCGTCGAAGGTGTGGATCGCCATGTCGACGAGCAGCGGATGGTCCATCTCCTCCCGGAAGCCCGGGAAGTGCGGCGCCTTGAAGAATTCGACGGCGACCGTGCCGACGCGCCCGAGCGAGCGCGTCGCGGTGCGGAACGCGGCGAGCGCGTCGTAGTACCGCCGGGACTGGCTCGTCATGAGCAGCTGTCCCGACGCCTCCGCCGCGGCCGCGAGCGAGAGCGCCTGGCCCACGGTCGGGGCGATCGGCTTCTCGCACAGCACCGGCAGGCCCGCGAAGAGCGCGGCAGTGTTGACAGGATGGTGCGCCGCGGGCACCGTGACGTCGATGACGGCCTTCGCGCCCGTCCGCGCCGCGATCTCGACGGCGTCCGGACCCACCTCGACACCCTCGAACCCCGTCTCGACGCTCACGCGGCGCGCGAGCTCGACGTCGAGGTCGACGATGCCCGTGAGGCGCACGAGCGGGGAGGAGGAGAGCATGCGCAGCCAGTTGCGCCCCATGAGCCCGGCCCCCACGAGGACGACCGGCACGGGACCCTCGTCGAGCTCGGGCAGCGCGAACGGGCGCACGGCGGCGCCCGCCGCCGGGGCGGCGACGTCCGCGCCGCTCACCGTGCGGCGCTCTCCGCCGCGGCATCCTCCCCGGCATCCTCCCCATGGTTCGACATCGGGCCCTGATAGCCGTGGCCGGTGAAGAAGTCGCCGCGCTCGTAGCGCAGGAGCGTGGGGATCTCCCGCTGCGGCCGGTCGCTCGCGGCCCACTCGACGCCGTTCGCGATGACACGGCGCACGTCCTTGTGGTGGTAGACGGGGTAGTCCTGGTCCCCGGGGCTGAAGTAGAAGATCTTGCCGTTGCCGCGGCGGAAGGTGCAGCCGCTGCGGAACACCTCGCCCCCGCTGAACGAGCTGATGAAGATGAGCTCGTCGGGCGCGGGGATGTCGAACCGCTCCCCGTACATCTCCTGGCCCTCGATGATGATCGGGTGCGGCACGCCCTGCGCGATGGGATGCGTCGGGTCGATCGTCCAGACGAGCTCGCGGTCGTTGTCGCTGCGCCAGCGCAGGGTGCACGTCGTGCCCATGAGCTTGCCGAAGATCTTCGACCAGTGGCCGGAGTGCAGCACGACGAGCCCCATGCCCTCGAGCACGTGCCGGTGCACGCGATCCACGACCTCGTCGGCGACCTCCGCGTGCGCGGCGTGGCCCCACCACGTGAGCACGTCGGTCTGCGCGAGCCGCTCCTCCGTGAGGCCGTGCTCGGGGTCGTCGAGGAGGGCGGTCGTCACGATCGCACGCTCCCCGAGGTTCTCCTCGATCCCGCGCTGGATGGCGGTGTGCATCCCCTCCGGGTAGATCTCGCGCACATGCGGCTCCGCCTGCTCGTGGCGGTTCTCCCCCCACACGACGACCCGCAGCGGACGCTCGGCGGTTCCTAGCCGTTGCATTCGTTCCCTTTCTCGCACCTTCTCGATCTGGCTGTCATCCTCGTCCCCCGGCCTGGGGCGACGGGACGAGGATCACGACTTGACGGCTCCCCCGAGGGCACCGGCCGCGATGTAGCGCTGCGCGATGATGAGCAGCACGATCGCGGGGATGGAGGCGAGCACGGCGGTCGCCATGACCGGGCCCCAGCTCTGCACGTTGCCGCTCAGGTAGCCGTAGATGCCGAGCGTCACCGGCCGCACGGCGTTCGAGGTCGTGAGCGTGAGGGCGAAGATGAAGTCGCTCCACGTGAACAGGAAGCTGAAGAGAGCGGCCGTGATGATCGAGTTGCGGCTGATGGGCAGCACGATCGACACGAACGCGCGGAACTGCCCCGCCCCGTCCACGCGCGCCGCCTCGATGAGCGAGGTCGGGATCGAGAGCATGAACGCGCGCAGCACGAGGATCGCGAACGGGATCGACGCCGACGCGTCGGCGAGGATGAGCCCGGGGATGCTGTTGAGCAGGTGGACGTCCGTGTAGACGGTGTAGAGGGCGTTCGCGATGACGATGCCCGGGATCATCTGCGCGGTGAGCAGGGCGAAGAGCACGACGCCGACCCACCGCATCCGGAACTTCGCGAGCGCGTACGCCGCGGGCGCCGCGATCGCGAGCGAGACGACGACCGTGCCGAGCGAGACGGCGAGGCTCGTGCCGAGGTTCCCGCTCTGCTGGCTGAGCGCCGTCGCGTATCCGTCCAGGGTGAAGTCGGTCGGGATGAAGGAGCTGCTCACCGCGCTTCCGCCCTGCTGGAACGATGCGTTGAGCATCCAGTAGACGGGGAAGATCATGATCGCGAGGAACACGATCGCGAGCACGGTGTATGGCAGTCCGCGAAGGCGGGAGTTCATGGTGGCTGTCCCCCTCACTCGTCGACCGTCCGGCGCGAGACCCACAGGTAGACGAGGCTGAACAAGAGCGAGATGACGATGAGGATGTTGCTCACGGCCGCGCCCGTGCCGAACGAGAAGTCGACGAACGAGCGGTGGTACGAGTCCGTCGCGAGCGTCTGCGTCGCGTTCGCCGGACCGCCCCCCGTGAGGCCCAGGATGATGTCGAGCACCTTGAGCGTGTAGACGACGCCGAGCACGAGCACGACGCTCACGACGGAGCGCAGGTTCGGCCAGGTGATGTACCAGAACGCCTTCCAGCCCGTCGCCCCGTCGAGCGATGCGGCCTCGTAGAGCTCCCCCGGGATGTCCTGCAGGCCGCTGTAGAGGATCGTCACGTTGAACGGGATGCCGAGCCAGATGTTGACGATGATGACGGCGACGAGCGCGACGTCCGGGCTGCTCAGCCACGGGATGGGACCGGGGATCACGTGCAGGAACAGGAGCGTCTGGTTGAGCACGCCGCTGTCCTGGTCGAGGATCCACTTCCACACCGCGCTCGAGGCGATGAGCGGCAGCAGCCACGGCATGAGCAGGAGCGAGCGCAGCACGCCGCCGAGCGGGAACCGCCGGCGGAAGAACAGCGCGAGCGCGAGCCCGATCACGAACTGGCCGACGATCGACCCGACCGTGAAGAGCGCCGTGTTGACGAGCGTCGTCGAGAAGAGGCTCCCGGTGACGACGGTCACGTAGTTGGAGAGCCCCACCCACGGCGCCTCGCCCGTGAAGAACGTGCGCGTCGAGTAGTCCTGGAAGCCCATGAGCACGTTCTTCACGACCGGGTAGGCGAAGAACAGCACGACGTACACGATCGCGGGCGCGAGGAAGAGCCACTGCACGGCGTGCTCGCGCCAGCGGCCGTGCCGGCGGGACGGGGCGCCCCGGTCGGCGGGAAGGGCGTTCGCCTCGGGGGCGGTCAACTGTGCCGTCGTCACCGCGACCCCTCGCCTTCTGCTGCCCGGAGCACCCCGTCCCCCTCGCTCACTTGGAGTTCTGCGCCTGCTTGAGGGCGTCCTCCGGGGAGGCCTTGCCCGTGAGCGCGAGCTGCTCGGCGGTGTAGATCTTCGTCGCGGCCTTCGGCCAGTCCGGTCCGAGGAGAGCCGTGCGGGCGCGCGCGTTCTGCACGACCGTGACGAACGGCGCGATCTGCGGGTCGCTCTTGCCGACCTCCTCGGCGACGGACGTGCTCGCGGGCACGTCGCCCTCCGCCGCGGCGATCTTCTTCTGGTTGTCGTCGTTGGTGATGCACTTGACGAACGTGCCGGCGAGCTTCATGGTGTCCTTGTTGCCGGTCTGCGGCACCGTGAACGCCTCGCCGCCGAGCGGCGCGATCGCCTTCTGGTCGGCGGTGCGCGTCGGCACGGGCGCGGTCGCCCAGTGCAGGTCGGGGAACTTCTTGAGCGCGCCGAACTGCCACGGGCCGTTGACCATGATGGCCGCCTTTCCCGCCGTGAACTGGTTGAGCACGTCGCTCTGCTGCCAGTTGACGACCGACTTGGAGGCCGATCCGTCGTTCACGAGATCGACGAGGAACTGGAGCGCCTGCGCCGTCTCGGGCGTGTCGATGTTCTTCTCGCTGCCGCCGTTGCTCCACATGAAGGGCAGGAACTGCCACGTGCCCTCGTAGGTGTTGATGCCGCTGAAGGCGAAGCCGTACACACCGTTGGAGGTGAGCTTCTTCGCGTCCTCGCGCAGCTCGTCCCACGTCTTCGGCGGATCGCTGATGCCCGCCGCCTGGAACATGTCGGTGTTGTAGAAGATCGCGAGCGAGTTCACGGCGGGCGCGAGGCCGTAGAGGTCGCCCTTGTAGCTGCCGGCCTGCACGACCGCGTCCGCGAAGCCCTTGCCCGTGATCCCGTAGTCGGAGAGGGGCGAGAGGGCGCCCGACTCGGCGATCTGCTGCACGTCGGGGTTGTCGAGCATGAGCACGTCCGGGAGCGTCTTCGACGAGCTCTGCTGCAGCACCTTCGCGATGAGCCCGGCACCCGGCACGTGCGTCGAGGTGACCTCGACGCCGAGGTCGGTGCCGCAGTCCTTGTAGATGCCGTCCATGACGCTCGCGTTCGGCTCGCTGAAGTAGTCCTCGACCGCGAGGGCCTTCGCGCCGCCGCCGGATCCCCCCGAGCCGCTCGAGCACGCGGCGAGTGCGAGGGGGACGATGAGCGCCGCTCCCAGCAGCGCTCCGGTTCGTGTCGTCCTCATGAGTGATAGCTCCTTTGCTGTGTCTCCGGGGATCGCGCGCACGACGAAGAGCGCGCTGCATGCGTCTAAGCGCTTAACCGCGATCGACGACGATCGCGGTTTCACCTTTCCCGAGCTCGCTCGTCGAGCATCGTCGCCCAGCATTCTCCGAGGGGCGCGGGCTCCGTGTCAATCATTTTGTTTAACCGCTTTACCGAAGGTCCGAGCCGCGGCCACCGCGCCCGTATGATCGAGAGGGCGGATCGCCGCCCACGATCCGTGCGAGGGGCCGGAGGAGGCGACCATGGCGACCATGCGCGACGTCGCGGAGCGAGCCAACGTCTCCATCGCGACCGTCTCCTTCGTCGTCAACGAGACCAAGCCCGTCTCCCCCGCGACACGCGCGCGCATCCTCGCCGCCATGGAGGAGCTCGGCTTCCGTCGCAACGCGGTCGCCCGCGCCCTCGCGAGCCGCCGCACGCGCATCGTCGCGCTCGTCTTCCCCGCGCTCGAGCTGCGCATCAGCGCGTTCGTCGCCGCCGCCGCGGACGCCGCGCGCGCCCGCGGCTACAACCTCGTGCTGTGGCCGGTCGCCAACGACGCCGACCAGCTCACCGAGCTCATCGCCGGCGGCTTCGTCGACGGCGTGCTGCTCATGGAGGTGCAGGTCGACGACCCGCGCGTCGACCTGCTCGTCGAGCACGGCATCCCGTTCGCGCTCATCGGGCGCACGCGCGACCCGAGCGGCATCACCTACGTCGACATGGACTTCGAGAGCATGGTGCCGGAGGCGGTCGAGTACCTCGAGCGGCTCGGCCACCGCGACTTCGCGCTCGTCACCCACGACCTCGGCGAGGAGCTCGCGGGGTTCGGGCCCGACGTGCGCTGCGAGGAGTCCTTCCGCGCGCTCATGGCCCAGCGGGGGCGCGAGGCGCTCGTGCTCGAGTGCCGCAGCAGTCCCGCGGGCGGCCGCGCGACGGCCGAGCGGCTCGTGCGGGAGCATCCGGAGGTCACCGCCGTCCTCGTGCTCAACGCGGAGGCGGCGTTCGGCTTCGTGAGCGGCCTCGCGCGAGCCGGCAGGCGCGTGCCGGACGACCTCTCCGTGCTCGGGCTCTCGTCCTCGCGCGAGGTCGGCCAGGGCTCGGATCCCGTGCTCACGATCATGCGCGCGCCCGGCGCCGAGCTAGGCCGGCTCGGCACGGAGGCGCTCATCGACCAGCTCGAGTCGCCCGATCGCCCGCTCACCCAGCGCCTGCTGCCGTGCCCGCTCGAGCCCGGCGAGTCGACGGGCCCCGCCCCCGCCTGGGTCTCCGCGGGGGGCCTCCCCCGCCGCCGCCGCTGGTTCACCCGCTGACCCCTCCTTCCGCCGAAGTGTGAGTTTGTGCGGGTTCGGCTCCGCCGAAACCCGCACAAACTCACACTTCGCGCGACCGGGCGAGGCGAGACGGCGCGGGGAGCGGCACGGGGCGAGCGGCGGCGGGCCCATAGACTGCGGCCATGGACGCTGGACTGTTCGCGCTGCTCGCGACGTTCCTCGCGCTCGTGGTCGACTTCGTCGTGCGCGTCCTGTCGCTCATCTTCATCCCGCGCAATCGCCGGCCGCAGACCGCGATGGCGTGGCTGCTCGCGATCTTCTTCCTGCCCTACATCGGCATCCTGCTCTTCCTCGTGCTCGGCGAGGCGCGCCTGCCCCTGCGCCGGCGCCTCAAGCAGCGCGAGATCGACGACCACATCCTCGCCACGACCGAGGGCATGGACCGCGTGCGGCGCGACCACCCGTGGCCGCCGTGGCTCGAGCCCATCGTCACCCTCAACCGCCGCCTCGGCCCGATGCCCCTCGTCGGCGGCAACACCGCCGAGCTCTACGCCGACGACGCCGCTGCGCTCGCCGCGATGACGGAGGCGATCCGCGGCGCACGGCACACGGTGCACGTCGAGTTCTACATCCTCTCCCTCGACGAGACGACGGCGCCCTTCTTCGACGCCCTCGAGGAGGCGCACCGGCGGGGCGCGACCGTGCGCGTGCTGCTCGACCACATGGGCAACCGCCGCTACCCGGGCTTCCGGCGCACGAAGCGCCGCCTCGACGCGATGGGCATCGAGTGGCACCTCATGCTGCCCTTCCAGCCGTTGCACGGGCACATCCAGCGGCCCGACCTGCGCAACCACCGCAAGCTCCTCGTCGTCGACGGCGGCGTCGCCTTCACGGGCTCGCAGAACATCATCGACCCCGGCTACCAGAAGCGCTCCAACGCCCGCCGCGAGCTGCAGTGGAAGGACTTCATGGCCCGCTTCGAGGGGCCGGTCGTCGCGGGCATCGACGCGCTCTTCGTCACGGACTGGTACTCGGAGACCGACGAGCTGCTCGAGCGCGAGGCGCCCCCGATGCGTCCCGCGACCGACGAGCGCGGGCTCGACTGCCAGGTCGTGCCGAGCGGGCCCGGCTTCGACGGCGAGAACAACCTGCGGATGTTCAACGCGCTCGTCTACGCGGCCCAGCGCAAGGTCATCGTCACGAGCCCCTACTTCGTGCCCGACGACTCGATGCTCTACGCCATCACGACGGCCGCGCAGAGCGGCCTGCAGGTCGAGCTCTTCGTCTCCGAGATCGGCGACCAGTTCTTCGTCTTCCACGCCCAGCGCAGCTACTACGAAGCGCTCCTGCGCGCGGGCGTGCGCATCTGGCTGTACAAGGCACCGACCATCCTGCACGCGAAGCACATCACCATCGACGACGATGTCGCCGTCATCGGCTCGAGCAATATGGACATGCGCTCGTTCAGCCTCGACTACGAGATCTCGGTCATGCTGCGCGGCGAAGACGCCGTTCGCAGGATGCGGGAGG
>JAATFA010000040.1 GCA_015655445.1 Actinomycetales bacterium
CCATTCACCTCGAACGATGACCGCACCGCGGCACTTGACCCCTGGCTCGAGCACTACAACACTCGACGACGCCACTCAGCCCTCGGCGGTCACCCGCCGCTCAGCCTGCTGGCACCAAAGTGCTGACCGAGTACAGCTAGAGCCGCGTGAGCCCGAGGACGCGCACGACGGCGACCCCCTCCGCCTCGGACGCGGCGAGGTCGACCTCGGCGTCGATGCCCCAGTCGTGGTCGCCCGCCGGGTCGTCGAGGATCTGGCGCACCCGCCAGCGACGCGGCTCGCGCTCGATGAGGAGCATCGACGCGCTGCGCGCGTCCGGTCCCGTGCCGATCGCGTCGTGCTCGGCATAGTAGGCGTCGAGCGCCTCGGGCCACCGCGCGTCCGGGTCGAGGGCGGTGAGCTCCCCCTCGCGCTCGAGCGCCGCGAGCTGCACGCGGCGGAAGAGCTCGTTGCGCACGAGCACGAGGAACGCGCGCGGGTTCGACAGCACGCTCGGCGGAGGGGGCGGCGCGACGGGCGCGTCCGGGTAGGCGCTCGGCGCGATGAGCTCCTCCCACTCGTCGACGAGGCTCGAGTCCACCTGGCGCACGAGCTCGCCGAGCCACTCCACGAGGTCGCGCAGCTCCTCCGTCTTCGCGTCCTCGGGCACGGTGCGGGAGATCGCGCGGTAGGCGTCGCTCAGGTAGCGCAGCAGGAGCCCCTCGCTGCGCCCGAGCGAGTAGAAGGCGACGTACTCGCCGAACGTCATCGCGCGCTCGAACATGTCGCGCACGACGGACTTCGGGCTCAGCTCGAAGTCGAGCACCCAGGGCTGGCTCGCGGCGAAGGTCGCGAACGCCTGCTCGAGCAGGTCGGCGAGCGGGCGCGGATGCGTGACCTCCTCGAGCAGCTCCATGCGCTCGTCGTACTCGATGCCCTCGGCCTTCATGGCCGCGACCGCCTCGCCGCGCGCGACGAACTGCTGCTGGAGCAGCACGGGGCGCGGGTCGTCGAGCGTCGCCTCGACGACGCTCACGACGTCGAGCGCGTACGAGGGCGACGCGCGATCGAAGAGCTCGAACGCCGCGAGCGCGAACGGCGAGAGCGGCTGGTTGAGCGCGAAGTCCGGCTGGAGGTCGACGGTGAGCCGCACGGTCGCCGTCCCCGGCTCCGCCCCCGGCACGACCTCGACGATCCCGGCGGTGCGGAGCGTGCGGTAGATGCCGAGGGCACGGCGGGCGAGGGCGAACTGCCGCTCGCGCGGCTCGTGGTTGCCGAACACGAGCTCCCGCACGTTCGCGAGGACGTCTCCCCCGCGTGCGATGACGTTGACGAGCATCGCCGCCGTCATGCGCATGCTGCTCGTGAGCGGCTCGGGCTGCGCCTCCACGAGCCGACGGAAGCTCGCCTCGCCCCACGAGACGAAGCCCTCCGGAGCGCGCTTGCGCACGACGCGGCGCAGCTTCCGCGGGTCGTCGCCCGCCTTCTCGACCGCGCGCGCGTTCTCGATCTCGTGCTCGGGGGCCTCGACGACGACCGCCCCCGCGTCGTCGAACCCCGCGCGCCCGGCGCGCCCGGCGATCTGGTGGAACTCGCGCGCCGTGAGGTGACGCATGCGCGTGCCGTCGTACTTCGTGAGCGCCGTGAGCAGCACCGTGCGGATCGGCACGTTGATGCCCACGCCGAGCGTGTCGGTGCCGCAGATGACCCGCAGGAGGCCGCGCTGCGCGAGCTGCTCGACGAGTCGCCGGTAGCGCGGGAGCATGCCCGCGTGGTGCACGCCGATGCCCGCGCGCACGAGCCGGCCGAGGGAGCGGCCGAACGCCGTCGTGAAGCGGAAGTCGCCGATCGCCTCCGCGATCGCGTCGCGTCCGGCGCGGTCGACGACGCGCACGCTCGAGAGCGCCTGCGCGCGCTCGACCGCGGCCGCCTGCGAGAAGTGCACGACGTACACGGGCGCCTGGCCGCCCGCGAGGATCTCCTCGACGGTCTCCTGCACGGGCGTGCGGGCGTAGGAGAAGTGCAGGGGGATGGGGCGCTCGACCGACGTGACGCGCGCCGTCGGCCTGCCGGTGCGCCGGCTCAGGTCGTCGGCGATCGCCGTCACGTCGCCGAGCGTCGCGGACATGAGCAGGAACTGCACGCGCGGGAGGGTAAGCAGCGGCACCTGCCACGCCCAGCCGCGATCCGGGTCGGCGTAGAAGTGGAACTCGTCCATGACGACCTGGTCGACGGGAGCGTCCGCGCCGCGCCGCAGCGCGAGATTCGCGAGGATCTCCGCCGTGCAGCACACGATGGGGGCATCGGCGTTGACGGACGAGTCGCCCGTGACCATGCCGACGTTCGCAGGGCCGAAGACGTCCGCGAGCGCGAAGAACTTCTCGCTCACGAGCGCCTTGACGGGCGCCGTATAGTACGTGCGCCGGCCCGCGGCGACGGCCATCGCGTGGGCGGCGATCGCGACGAGCGACTTGCCGCTGCCGGTCGGGGTCGCGAGCACGACGTGGGAGCCCGTCGCGAGCTCGATGACCGCCTCGTCCTGCGCGGGGTAGAGCGCGATCCCCTGCTCCGCGACCCACGCGACGAAGCCCGCGTACGCCTCGTCGGGGTCGCCGTCGGCGGGCATGCGGTCGAGGAGGCTCACCCTTCCGATCCTGCCGCACGCCGGGCCCGCGCCGGTCCGCGCGACGGTCCGGGGTTACGCTCGAATGCATGGCCGACACGTCGCAGCGCCCGAGGGCGAGCCTCGAGGTGCTGCGCGCCGAGGCGCGCGACGAGCTCGAGACCGTCATCCTCGAGCGCTGCCGGCACGGCGAGGACCCGTGGGACTTCATGAGCGAGCTGCCGACCGTCGACGAGCTCGTCGTGTTCCTGCTGCGCGCCGACGCGATCGCGCGCGACGGCGGGCGCACCCCCTCCGCGACGCGCGAGTACCGACTCCTGCGTCAGATCGCCCTCGACCACCCGCCGCTCACGCGCGCCGTCTGGACGCTCATCGGGCGTCTCGTCGCCTGAGCGGGGCGACAGCCGCGAGCGCTCGCATCGCGAGCGCCCCGGTCAGAGCGCCTCGACGGCCGACCGGAAGCGCTTGACCTCGCGCCGCACACGGTCGATGTGCTCGGCCGCGGCGTCGCGCTCGGCCCGCGCGAGCAGCTCGAGCGCCTCGCGGTGCTCGGGCGCGTCGCCCGCGAGCTCCTCGAGCCGCGCGGCGAGGATGAGCGCGTCGCGGCCGTCGCCGAGCAGCCGCTGGGCGCGCTCCGCGGCACGCGCGAGCGTGCGTGCCCGTCCGCCGAGGACCCCCGCCGGCGGCCTCGAGAACGCCGCGACGAGATGCTGCACGCGCCGCAGCGCCTTGCGCGCCTCGTGCATGCTGCCGAGATCCTCGCGCCGCATGCGCCGCACGCGCCGCAGCGCGCGACGCGCCTCCGCGCGCACGATGCGACCGAGCGTCGCGCGCGCGGGGGCCCACGCACGCGGTCCGAGGGGCGGCCGTGCGACGAGCGACTCGAGCCCGTCGAGGAAGGCGAAGTAGTCGCTGCTCGAGAGCGCGACGAGCGCCTCGGCCTGCGCCCCACGGAGCTCGCCGTCGTCGAGGACGAGCGCACGCACCTCGTCGCGCACGTCGGGCAGCTGCCCCGCTCGCGCCTCGATCACGCGCGCGGCGCGGTCGCGTCCCGCCTCGAGGTCGCGCACGCGACCGAGCACGGCGCCGAGGCGGCGCAGGCTCGCCTCGACGGCGCTCACGGCGTCCTCGTCGAGCACGCCGCGTGCGGCCACGAGCGCCGCCCGCAGCCGCCGCACCGCCGTGCGCAGGCGGTGCACGCCATCCGGCTCGCCCGCGCGCGCGTCGGGGTCCGCCTCGACGATGCGCTCGGTCGCCGTCGCGATCGCGGCGGGCGCCGCGTGCAGCGCGGGACCGTCCTTGCTCACGGGACGCAGGACGGGGTTGCGCGGCTGCGGGCGCGCGTCGGCGAGGCTGTCGACGCCGAGGGCGCGCGCGAGCTTGGACGGGCTCGCGGAGGGCCGCGCGCCCGCGCGCGCGAGCCGCTCCTGCACGGCGTCGAGCAGCGCGTCGCGCTCCCGCGCGTCGTCCGGGGCGCCCTCGAGCAGCTCGACCTCCCACTCCCGCCACGTGCGCACGACGCCGCCCGCGATGTCGGAGGCGACGACGCGATCGTCGGCGACCTCGGCGACAGGTCTGCCGTCGCGCGCGATGCGGACGATCCTCCGCGTCGTGTCGACGTGCGCGATCTCGACGAGTGGCCGCTCGCGCACGAACGCCCGCACGCGGTCGAGGAGCGCGTCGGGCGCCTCCGGGGCGTCCGGCGCGCCGAGCTCGACGCGCCCGAGCTCGGCCGGCAGCTTGACATGCCAGCCGGCGTCCTCGCCGCCCGCGCGCCGGCGGAGCACGATGCGGCGGCGCGCGAGCGCCCCGTCGCCGGTGTCGTAGTAGACCGCGCGGAGCTCGATCGGCTCGCGTGCCTCGAGCTCGCCGAGCCCCTCGAGAGTGGGGAGCAGGGTGGTGTCGTCGACGTCGTACTTGCGCTCGATCTCCAGGTGCGTCGTGGGAGGCATCCGGCCGTTGTATCCCGCGCGGGTGAACATGCGCTGCACGCCGCGCCGAGCGGGAGGACGGCGCGCAGGTGGGACGGAGCGCGGAGGCGGGAAGAATAGGGGCATGCCGACGACCGCGCTCGCCATCCTCGCCCGCCCCTCGCTCGAGGCTCCCCCGCACGCGGGTCCCGCGCCCTTCGCGCTCGTCGACCCCCTCTCGCCGCAGCTCTCGGCGCTCGACCTCGCCGCGACGCGCGGCGACGGCGTGTTCGAGACGATCAGCGTGGGCGGCGGGCGCCCGCAAGCCCTCGAGCCGCACCTGCGGCGCTTCGCGCGGTCGGCCTCGGCGCTCGACCTGCCCGCCCCCGACCCCGAGGTGTGGCGCGCGGCGATCCTCGCGGTCATCGCGGCGATCGACCCCGCCCGCGAGGCCTCCGTGAAGACCGTGCTGAGCCGGGGCGTCGAGGGCGACGGACGGCCCACGGGATGGGCGTTCGCGAGCGTCTCCCCCGACCACGCGCACGCGCGCACGCACGGAGTGCGAGCGGTCACTCTCGACCGCGGATACCGGCACGATGTCGAGCGCACGTCGCCGTGGCTCCTCGCGGGCGCCAAGACGCTCTCCTACGCCGTCCACCGCGCCGCGCTGCGCGAGGCCGCGCGGCGCGGCGCCGACGACGCGGTCTTCGTGAGCTCGGACGGCTATGTGCTCGAGGGCCCCACGTCGAGCGTCGTCTACCGGCGCGGCGAGCGCCTGCTCACACCGGGCACGGGCCTCGGGATCCTCGAGGGCACGACGCAGGGCTCGCTCTTCGCCTTCGCGGCGGAGCGTGGGATGGAGACGGGGTACGAGCTCATCACGCCCGCCGAGCTCGCGGCCTCCGACGCCGTATGGCTCGTCTCGAGCGTGCGCCACGCCGCGCCCGTGCGCGAGCTCGACGGGTCCGCCCTGCGCACGGATCCCGTGCTCACGGCCGCCATGAACGACTACCTCGCGCGCCGCCTCGACTAGCCGCCTCCCCCCGATGCCGGGCGTGTGCCGAGAAGTCGTCCAGGAGGGCTCCAGTGGCCGCCCAGGATCCCCGCACCGGGCGCGAGGGCGAGTAGCGTTCCCGGAGTGGACCCCCTCCTCGACTGCCTGACCGACTGGATGAGCAGGCAGCGGTGGTACGGCGGCAAGGGCCGGCTCCCGCGGCTGAGCCTCGTCGCGACGCTCGAGCTCCCCTCCGACGAGGAGGACGTGCGCGTCGGCGACGTGCTCGTGCGCGACTCGTCCGCGTCGACACCCGTCACCTACCAGGTGCCCGTCACGGGGCGCGGGACGATCCCGCGCGGCTGGGGGCCGCACCTCATCGGGCGCGTCGGCGACCGCTACCTCTTCGACGGTCCGCGCGATCCCGCGTTCGCGCGCGCGCTCGTGCGCCTCATCGCGCGCGAGGAGCACGTGGAGGGCTCGGACGCGGCCGCCGACGGACGCTTCCTCGACCGCCCCATGCCTACGGGCACGGGGGGATCGCGCGTGCTCTCCGGCGAGCAGTCGAACACGTCCGTGGTCGTCGAGGGCGACGCGGGCGCGCCCGCCGCGATCGTCAAGGTCTTCCGCACCCTCCAGGACGGCGAGAACCCCGACGTCGTGCTGCAGTCGGCGCTCTCCGCCGCGGGGTCGCCGTTCGTGCCGCCGTGCCTCGGATCCGTCGCCGCCTCCTGGCCCGACGAGGACGCCTCGAGCGGTCGGGCGTCGGGTCACCTCGCGTTCGCCCAGGAGTTCCTGCCCGGCGTCGAGGACGCGTGGCGCGTCGCCCTCGACGCCGCGCGCTCGGCCCGCGGCTTCGACGGGGAGGCGCGCACGCTCGGCGTCGCGACGGCGCGCGTGCACGAGAGCCTCGCCTCGATCCTCCCCACGCGCCCCGCGACGCTCGGAGACGCGGTCGCGACGGCGAGCTCGTGGCACTCCCGGCTCGCGGCCGCGATCGCCGAGGTGCCCGGCATCGCCGAGCTCCGCCCCGCGATCGAGGACGCCTACGACGAAGCGCGCGAGGCGTCCTGGCCCGCGCTCCAGCGCATCCACGGCGACTACCACCTCGGCCAGGTGCTCTCCGTGCCGGGGCGCGGGTGGATGCTCGTCGACTTCGAGGGCGAGCCGCTGCGGCCCATGGCGGAGCGGTCGCGGCCCGACCTCGCGCTGCGCGACGTCGCCGGCATGCTCCGCTCGTTCGACTACGCGGCAGGCTCGGTGCGCCTCGAGTCCGGGCTCGACGCCGAGGACTGGGCGCGGGCGGCGCGGGGCGCCTTCCTCGACGGCTACGCGGAGGCCGCGGGGGCGCGCCCCGAGGAGCACGGAGCGCTCCTGGCCGCGCTCGAGCTCGACAAGGCCGTGTACGAGGCGATCTACGAGGCGCGCAACCGACCGTCGTGGCTGCCCATCCCGGTCGCCGCGATCCGCCGCCTCGCCGCGAGACGGGACGCGTCCGCCGCGTCGTGAGGGGGACGGGGCGCGCGCATCCCAAGCAACGCGCAGCAACCGATGGCACAGTGATCGAGTCCGACCGACTCCCGGGCGACCCACGCATGCAACCAACGACCGTACTCCTCGGATACTCCCCCCTCGGGGTCGCGGCCGTGCTGCCCGTGCTCGTGCTGTGGGACGCCTCGATCCGTCGCCGCTCGCGTCCCGCCTGGCCCGCGACGCTGCAGGCGGTGCTCGGCCTCGGGATGCTCCTGTGCGCGACCTCTGCGGTCGTCCTGTCGATGTCGACGCTCGCGAGCTACTCCTTCCGCGACACGCGCTCCCACGACGAGCTCGTCGTGGTCCTGCTCGTGGGCGAGACGGTGCTCGGCGTCGTGTGCGCCGCGACCCTCGCGGCGGGCCTCGCGCGTCCCGCCCACCCCGTGCCGCGGCGCGGCTTCACCTCGATCGTGCTCGCGACCGACGTCGCGGTCGTCCTCGTCGGCGGATGGTACGCGACGACGGTCCTGCCGCTTACGGTCGCGCGCATGGTCGCCGTGCTCCCCGGCGACTGAGGCCGCGGGCGCGCCGCGCGGCTGATCCGCGCGGATCAGCCGCGGCGCGCGAGCGCGTCGGTGAGCAGCGACACGAGCGCCTCGAGCTGCACGGTCGACTCGGCGCCGAGCTCCTCGTCGCTCCCGTCGAGGGCGCGCGCCGCGAGCCCCGCCTTCGCGTCGATGAGCTCGGCGATCTTCGCGTCGATCGTCTGGGCGGCGAGGATGCGCCACGCGGTCACGGGAAGCTCCTGCCCGATCCGGTGCACGCGGTCGATCGCCTGCGTCTGCTCCGCGTCCGTCCAGCTGAGCTCGGCGAGGACGACGTTCGAGGCGACCTGCAGGTTGACGCCCACGCCCGCCGCGGTGAGCGAGCACACGGCGATCGAGACGTCCGGGTCGTTCGTGAACGCGTCGATCTGCCGCTGGCGGAAGGCTGCCGTCTGGTCGCCCCGGATCGAGACCGTGCGCAGGCCCGCGCGCGCGAAGTGGTCCTCGGCGGCGTCCATGACGTCGATGTGCTTGGCGAAGAAGACGACCTTGCCGACGTTGCGCGCGAGGTTGACGGTGTAGTCGGCCGCGAGGCCCGCCTTCGCCTGCCCGATGCGGCGCACCATCGCGAACACGTTGTCGCCCGCCGTGCTGTGCTTCGACTCCTCGAGGTCGGCGTGCGCGACCGTGCGGATGACGGTCGCCGGGTCCGCGTCGGGGCGCGAGGCCATGACGCGGTCGAAGCGCTCGAGCAGCCGCGCGACGAGCTTGCGCTCCGACTCGCGGATCGAGCGGCCGAGCTCGCCGTCGAGCTCGACGGGGATGTCGGCGATGCGCCGCGCGGGGATGTCGGCGGCGACGTCGACCTTCTTGCGGCGCACGATGCCCATGTCGATGACGGCCTGGCGCGCGGCGGCGAAGAAGCCCGGGTCCGCGGGCGTGAGGCCCGTCTCGTCGAGCCTCTCCATGAGGGGGCCGAGCGGCCGCTTGTCGTCGATCCAGCCGAGGAACTCCCAGATCATGCGGAAGTCCTCGATCTGGTTGATGAGGGGCGTGCCCGTGAGCGCGATCATGAGCGCCTTGGGGTAGAGGGCGCGGATGCTCCGCGAGAGGGCGAGGACGTTCTGCGAGCGCTGCGACTCGCGGTTCTTGATGAAGTGCGCCTCGTCGACGACCATGCCGCGGAAGCCGCGGCGAGAGAGCCACGCCACGTGGCGGTCGAGCACCTCGTAGTTGACGATGACGACGTCGGCGAAGGCGTCGAGGTCGTCGCCGTCGCCGTGCACGATCGTCGCCGTGCGGCGCGGCGTCCACAGCGCGACCTCGCGCGCCCAGTTGACCTTGACGACGTTGGGCGCGACGACGAGGAGGGGGTAGGAGCCCGTCGCGTACGCCGCGAGGAGCGCCTGCGCGGTCTTGCCGAGGCCCGGCTCGTCCGCGAGCAGGAACGTGCGGTGCCCCTGGCGCGCGGCCTCGACGAAGCGCGCCTGGTGCGGCATGAGCTCGAGCCGTCCCGGCGTCTGCAGCGACTTCGGCTCGGGCAGCTCCATGCTCGCCGCGCCGCCGCCCGCGCCGTGCTCGAAGGCACGGAAGAGCGGCTCGATGAGCTCCCAGTTCGCGAGGCGGCTCGAGATCTCCTGCTTGGGCTTCGCCTGCAGCGCCGAGAGGTCGGGCGCGAGGAACGGGTTCGCCATCTGGTACTGCCGCACCGACTGCGGCACGACCTGGCGCTCGGCGTGCAGGTCGGGCTGCGGCGTCTCGGTCGTCACGACGAGCTCGTCCGGGCTCAGCTCGATGCCCGCCGCGAGGAGCATGTCGCGCCGCAGCTCGCGCGCCGCGGGCGTGATGGGCGCGTCGTCCTGCAGGAGCGAGATGAGGCTCGTGTCGCGCGCGGCCGTCTTGGCGAGGATCGCCGCGAGGCCGTCGAGGCGGCGCTGCCCCTCGGCGCGCTCCGCCTCGCTCATCGTCGTGTCGGTCTTGAGCCGCGCGCGCTCCTCGCGCAGGAGCATCGTCGCGACCTGGAAGCGCGTGCGATTGGCCGCCTTGACGGGCCCTCGCTGCGCCGCCGCCTCGACCTCGCGCGCGACGCGGGCGAGGATGGGGATGACGCCCGCCTCGTCGGCGTGCGGACGGCGCCGCTGGCTGTGGTTGCGGGCACGAGTGCCCGCGGAACGCTGGCCCGTGGTGGCCATGGCCCTCCCGCTGTGGGGGACGAGGCGCCGGCTCCGGCGCGTCCGTCCTGTCGTGCTCCCGCCACCGCGGCGGGACTGTGTCGCCTCGTGTCGGCCCAGACCCAGCACGAAACGCTGGTGGACCGAAGCTTCCTCCATTCTAGGGCCTCCACGCGATGCGCGCGGCACACGTCCTCCGCCTGTCGCGAACGGGCGCCCGAGCACCGGAGGGCCGCTCAGCGGCGGCGGCGGCGGCGCGCGCTCACCCCGGCGCGAGGTCCCACGTCGCCGGCCCCTCGAGGAGCGTGCCGTCGGCGGCGAAGCGCGAGCCGTGCGCGGGGCAGTCCCAGCTGAGCTCCTGGTCGTTCCACGTGACGATCGCGTGCAGGTGCGGGCACACGGCCGAGAGGCGGCAGCTCACGCCGTCGACCGTCGAGATCGCGGTCGGCGCGAGCCCGGAGCGCCCGACGCGACCGCGGCCCTCCTCGGGAGCGTCGTCGCCGAGCGGCACGAGGAGCGCGCGCGTCCAGCCCGCGAGGTACTGTGTGGCGACGGCCGCGTTGACGCCGATGCCCCACGCGATCGCCTGCGGGAGCGTCACGCGATGGTGCAGCGTGGTCGCCCACGGCTGGTGACCGCCGAGGATGTCGCCCGCGAGCGTGAGGGCGGCCTGCACGGCGTTCGTCATGCCCCACTTGTCGTAGCCCGTCGCGAGGTAGATCCGTCGCCGCCCGCGCGGCAGCCAGCCGACGAAGGGAACGCCGTGCGGTGTGCGGTAGTCCTGCGCGCTCCACACGTGCGTGCGCTCCGCCCCCGGCCACGTGCGGCCCGTCCACGCCGTGAGCTCGGAGACGAGCGACGCCGGGGAAGGATGGCGTCCGACGGGGTGGTCGTGGCCGCCGACGAGCAGGAGCTCGTCCTCGCCGTCGCGCACGGTGCGCAGCGACCGCGTGGGCGCGTCCACGCTCAGGTACATGCCCGCGGGCAGCTCCCCGCCCGGCACGCGGAACGTCGCCGCGTAGGACCGGCGCGGCTCGACCTTCGCGAAGTAGAGCCCGCGGTCGAGGATCGGCACGCCCGTCGCGAGGATGACGTATCGCGCGAGCACGTCCCCCCTGCTCGTGCGCACGCGGGCGGGGTCGCTCGCGCGCACTCCCGTGACGCGCACATCCTCGACGACGACCCCTCCGTGTGCGTGCAGGTCGTCCACGAGCGCCGCGAGCACGCGCAAGGGATCGATCTGGGCCTGGTCGGCGAGGCGCACGGCGCCGTAGGTCGTGAACGGGAGGGCGGCGTCGGGCAGGCGCTCGACGGGCAGGCCGGCCGAGCGCGCTGCCTCGAGCTCGCGGTCGAGCGCGGGCACGCCGGAGAGCGAGGACGTGAAGCTGTAGGCGTCGCGGCGCTCGACGGGGATGCCACGGTCCTCCGCGTAGCGGAGCATCCAGCGCTGCCCCTCGAGGTTCGCCTGCACGTAGGCCTCGAGCACGGACTGGCCGCTCATGCGCCGGATGCGCTGCAGCTGCGCGCCCTGGAGCACGCTGAGCTTCGCGGTCGTGCGGCCCGTCGTCCCCGTGCCGACGCGACGCGACTCGAGCACCGCGACGCGATGGCCCGCGCGCGCGAAGAGGTTCGCGGCGACGAGTCCCGTGAGCCCGGCCCCCACGACGACGGTGTCGTACCGCTCGTCCGGCTCGAACGGGTCCGTGGCGATCGCGGGCGCGCGATCGAGCCATAGCGAGGTCATGCTCCCGGCACCTCCGCTCTCCGCCCGACGGCGCGGACGCTCTCACGGTATTGTCCCCCACGGGCGTGCTCCGGATCGCCTGGACACAGGCTCAGCGAAGCCGCGCGGAGCGGCGCGCTGGGCCCTATCGTGGCCTCGTGCGCATCGAGCTGGTCCGGGGCGACATCACGCGGCAGTCCGTCGACGCGATCGTGAACGCGGCGAACTCCTCCCTCCTCGGCGGCGGGGGTGTCGACGGCGCGATCCACCGGGCGGGCGGCCCGGAGATCCTCGAGGAGTGCCGGCGCATCCGGCGCGAACGCTACCCCGACGGACTGCCGCCGGGACAGGCCGTCGCGACGACCGCGGGACGGCTTTCCGCACGCTGGGTCATCCACACCGTCGGCCCGGTCTACTCCCGACGCGAGGACCGCAGCGCCGTGCTCGCGAGCGCGTACCGCGAGTCCGCGCGCCTCGCCGCGCGCCTGGGCGCACGGTCGATCGCCTTCCCCGCGATCTCGGCGGGCGTCTACGGCTGGCCCATGGACGACGCCGCGCGCATCGCGATCGGCACCATCCGCTAGCTCACCGAGGACGAGACGCCGGGGCTCGAGGTCGCGCGGTTCGTGCTCTTCTCGGACGACGCGCTGCACGCGTTCGAGCGCGCGGCCGCGGCGCCCGCGTAGCGCCCGAGCTGGAAGGCTAGAGACGCGGCAGCGTGATCGTGCCGCTCATGGGCGGCAGCTCGCGCAAGCGCTCGAGCGCGGGCCGCAGCTAGGCGAGCCACGCCTGATAGCCCGCCTCGTTGAGGTGCAGACGATCGGGGCTGTACTCGGGGTCGATCTCGCCGTCCTCGCGGGCGAGCGCCGGCCACAGGTCGAGGTACTGCCCGCGCACCGTCGCGACGAACTGCCACAGGTGGCGGTTGGCGTCGCGCACGCCGTCGGCGATCTCCCGCCCGCGCGGCGGGATCGACACGAGCAGGAGCCGCGAGCTCGGCAGAGCCTTGCGCAGCTCCACCATGATCGTCTCGACGCCGCGCACGACGCGCTCGACCGAGCGGCGCGCGCCGAAGTCGTTCGTGCCGATGAGCAGCACGACCTCGTCGGGGTCCGCGGCGACGACGTCGTCGAGCCGCGCGAGCAGGTCGTCGGTCGTCTCCCCCGGCGCGCCGAACTCGAGGACCTCGTCGTCGGGGAACCACTCCGCCCAGCGCCCGCCCGCGATGAGATCGTCACCGACGAGGGCGAGGCGATGTCGTGGGGTCTCGTGCGTCATCTCGAACTCCTCAACCCGCCGTCAGGGATCGCGAACGTCCCTCCATCATCCGCCGCGCTCCCGGCAAAGGCCAAGAGCGCGCCGCCCCGCCTCACGTCTCGCGCAGACGCCGCTCGATCGCCTCGCGCGCGGGGATAGAGGGCACAGCGCCCTCGGTCTCGACGGCGAGCGACGATGCCGCGTTCGCGAACGCGGCGGCCTCCGCGAGCGCCGCGCCCTCCGCGAGACGCGCCGAGAGGGCCCCCACGAACGTGTCCCCCGCGCCCGTCGTGTCGACGACAGGGACGACGCGGCCGGGGACGACGATCGTGCCGGAGGCGTCCCGCACCTCCGCGCCGCGAGGCCCGAGCGTGCGGACGACGACCGGCACTCCCGCCAGCGCGTCGCCGAAGGCCGCGGCCTCGTGCTCGTTGACGACGAGGACGTCGACCGCGTCGAGCACGGACGCCGGAAGCGGGCGCCACGGCGCCGCGTTGAGCACGACGCGCGTGCCCGCCGAGCGCGCCGTCGTCACGGACTCCTCGACGACCTCGAGGGGAACCTCGAGCTGGGCGACGAGCACGCGCGCGTCGCGGATCGCGGCGCGGTCGTCCTCGGTGAGCGTCACGAGCGACGCGTTCGCGGCCGCGTCGACGACGATCGCGTTCTCGCCGCGCTCCTCGAGCAGGATGATGGCGGTCCCGGTCGGTCCCTCGACCGTGCGCACGCGCGTGACGTCCACCCCGTCGGTCGCGAGCGCCTCGCGGAGCCACGCGCCGTTCCCGTCGTCGCCGACCGCCGCGACGAAGGCCGTCGAGGCGCCCGCGCGTGCCGCCGCGACCGCCTGGTTCTGCCCCTTGCCGCCCCGAGCGCGCGCCGTGCCCGTCGAGAGGATGGTCTCGCCGCCCGCGGGGATGCGGGGAATGCGGTAGACGAGATCGACGTTCGCGCTCCCCACCACGACGACCTCGACCACGCTTCGAGCGTACCGGTCGGCGGGGGACGGCACGGACGCGTGCGTCCCTAGCGCGTCGACTTCGGATGCCAGACGGTCTTGACCTCGGTGAGGGCGGTGATGCGCTCGAGGGTGAGCGGGGGGACGCCGGGCTCGGGGCGACGTACGCGCGTGAGGGTCTCGGCGGCCGCGACCTCGAGGTCGACCCACTCGAGGGAGCCGGCGCCGGTGAGGTCGAGCGCGTTGACGTCGGCGTGACTTGCGAGCCAGGGGGCGATCTGGGCGGGCGCGCCCGTGAGGATGTTGACGACGCCGGGGGGCAGGTCGCTCGTGGCGAGGACCTCGGCGAGGCTGATCGCCGAGAGCGGGGCGCTCTCGGCGGCGACCGCCACGACGGCGTTGCCGGAGACGATCGCGGGCGCGACGACGCACACGAGGCCCAGCAGAGCGGAGTCCTGAGGGGCGACGACCGCGACGACGCCCGTCGGCTCGGGGGTCGAGAGGGTGAAGTAGGGGCCCGCGACGGGGTTGGCGTTGCCGGCGACCTGGGCGTACTTGTCGGCCCAGCCGGCGTACCAGACCCACGCGTCGATCGCGGACTCGACCTCCGCGGCGGCGAGGGTGCGGCGGCCGCCGCGCTGGGCGAGGATCTCGTCGGTGAACTGCTGGGCGCGGCCCTCGAGCATCTCGGCGATGCGGTAGAGGACCTGGCCGCGGTTGTAGGCGCTCGCGCCGACCCATCCGGGCTGCGCGGCGCGCGCGGCGACGACGGCGTCGCGCGAGTCCTTGCGGCTCGCGGACGCCGCGTGGGCCAGGAACTCGCCCTTCGGGCCCGTCACCGGGTAGGTGCGGCCCGACTCGCTGCGGGGGAAGGCCCCGCCGATGTATAGCTTGTAGGTCTTGGGCACGCTCAACCGCGTCACTTGCCGTTCCCCTTCCCGCCTCGGCCGGAGGCCGCGGAGCGCGCCGACGCGGACGCGCGCGTCGCCGCCGAGCCGGTCACGCCCGTCGTGTCGATCATCGCCGGCGGTGTCGCGAGGGTGCTCGGGCTCAGGTAGGGGTGCAGCCCGTGGCGGCCGCCCTCGCGACCGTAGCCGGACTCCTTGTAGCCGCCGAACGGGGCGGCGGGGTCGAACCGGTTGAACGTGTTCGCCCACACGACACCCGCACGCAGCTGGTCCGCGATCGCGAGGATCCGCGAGCCCTTCTCCGACCAGATGCCGGCGGAGAGCCCGTACGGCGTGTTGTTCGCCTTCGCGACCGCCTCGGCGAGCGTGCGGAAGGTCAGCACCGAGAGCACGGGGCCGAAGACCTCCTCGCGCGCGATGCGCGAGGAGGTCGTCACGCCGTCGAAGATCGTCGGCGCGAACCAGAACCCCCGATCGGGGATCGCGCACTCCGGGCTCCACCGCGTGGCACCCTCCTGCTCCCCGGCTGCGGAGAGCTCGCGGATGCGCTCGAGCTGCTCTGCCGAGTTGATCGCCCCGATGTCGGTGTTCTTGTCCAGGGGGTCGCCCAGCCGCAGCGTCGCCAGGCGCCGCTTGAGCCGGTCGAGGACCTCGTCGTGGATGCTCTCCTGCACGAGCAGCCGGCTGCCCGCGCAGCACACGTGGCCCTGGTTGAAGAAGATGCCGTTGACGATCCCCTCGACCGCCTCGTCGAGCGGCGCGTCGTCGAAGACGATGTTCGCGGCCTTGCCCCCGAGCTCGAGCGTGAGCCGCCTGCCCGTCCCCGCGACCGCGCGCGCAATCTGGCGCCCCACCGCCGTCGACCCCGTGAAGGCGACCTTGTCCACGCCCGGGTGCGCGACGAGAGTGCGGCCGGTCTCCCCCGCGCCCGTGAGGATGTTCACGACCCCCGGCGGCAGGTCCGCCTGCTGCAGGATCTCGGCGAGCAGGAGCGCCGTGAGGGGCGTCGTCTCGGCGGGCTTGAGCACGACCGTGTTCCCCGCCGCGAGCGCGGGCGCGATCTTCCACGCCGCCATGAGCAGCGGGAAGTTCCACGGGATCACCTGGGCGGCGACGCCCAGCGGACGCGGACGCGGGCCGAGCCCCGCGTACTCGAGCTTGTCCGCCCAGCCCGCGTAGTAGAAGAACCAGGCCGCCACGAGCGGGATGTCCACGTCCCGGCTCTCCCGGATCGGCTTGCCGTTGTCCAGGCTCTCCGCGACCGCGAGCTCGCGCGCCCGCTCCTGCACGAGGCGCGCGATCCGGAAGAGGTACTTGCCGCGATCCGTGCCGCTCATCCGCGACCACGTCCGCTCGTAGGCGCGCCGGGCGGCCGCGACCGCGGCGTCCACGTCCCGCTCGTCCGCGCGTGCGACCTGCGCTATGCGCTCCTCCGTCGCGGGCGAGATCGTCACGAACGGCTCGCCGTGCCCGTCCACGAACTCCCCGTCGACGAAGAGGCCGTACTCCGGCCGCAGCGACAGGATCGACGCCGACTCGGGAGCCGGCGCGTAGTCCAGAAAGCCCATCGAGATCCCCGCCCGTCCGCTCAATCGATCGCCACGTAGTCGGCGCCGCTGTAGTGCCCTGACCGCATCCGCTGCCGCTGCAGCACGACGTCGCTCAGGAGGCTCGACGCCCCGAAGCGGAACAGCTCGGGGTCGAGCCACTCCTCGCCCACCGTCTCGGCGACCGCCACGAGGTATCGGATCGCCTCCTTCGCCGACCGGATCCCGCCCGCGGGCTTCACCCCGATCCGCTCGCCCGTGAGTCGGCGCCAGTCCCGCACGACCTCCAGCATGAGCAGCGTCACGGGCAGCGTCGCCGCGGGCGACACCTTGCCCGTCGAGGTCTTGATGAAGTCGGCTCCAGCGAGGATCGCGAGCCACGACGCGCGCCGCACGTTGTCGTACGTGGCGAGCTCCCCCGTCTCCAGGATCACCTTGAGGTGCGCACGTCCGCCGTCCCGCCGCCGGCACGCCTCCGCGACCGCCACGATCTCGTCGAACACCTCGCCGAACCGGCCGGAGAGGAATGCGCCGCGATCGATGACCATGTCGATCTCGTCCGCTCCCGCCGCGACCGCGTCCCGCACGTCCGCGAGCTTGACGCCCATGCTCGCCCGGCCGCTCGGGAAGGCGGTCGCGACCGCGGCGATCCGCACGCCCGCGCGCCGCGCGCCGTCGCCCGGCGCGCCCTCGCCTCGCGCACCGTCGCCCTCGCCCCTCGTGCCGTCGCCCCGCGCGCCGGCCGCCTTCAACGCGTCGACCGCGTACGGGACCATGTCGCCGTAGACGCACACGGCGGCGACGGGCGGCGTCGACGGGTCCGACGGATCCGGCCGCACCGCCCGCGCGGCGAGCGAGCGCACACGGCCCGGCGTGTCCGCGCCCTCGAGCGTCGTCAGATCCGTCAAGCCGATGATCGCGTCGAGTGCCGCGCGCTTCGACGCCTCCTTCACCGAGCGCGTGCTCAGCGCCGCGGCACGCTGCTCGAGGCCCACGCCGTCCACGCCCGGGAGCCCCTCGAGCTGAAGACGCAGCGCCGCCTCCGTCACATCGCCGCCGAGGAGCCGCACCGCCCGCTCGGCGGGGGCGAGCGCGATCTGTGTCGAGTCGGTCACGCGAGGAGTCTACGTCCGGCGCACCCGGTCCGGGACGGGCGCGAAGCGGCCGCCGAGCCCGCGTGCGGCACGCCCCCCGTGCGGCAGGACTGCTCACGCGAGAGGAAGGCGGTCGAGATCGAGGAGGTCTCTCAGCAGTGCAGAACGCCGTCCGATGTCGGCCGCCCCGAGCGGTCCCCGCCACGGCTCTCCCCGACGTGCTCGACGACGCCGATGTCACGTCTCCGTCGGTGAGTGGTAATCCGGCGGCGTCCGAGGGATCAGCGGTGCCTGTCGTGATGATCCCGATGGATCTGCACGGCGTCCATGTGGTCTTGCGCCCAGGCCCTGAGCTGGCGGGTGGTCTGGTGCAGCGAGAGACCGAGGTCGGTGAGCGCGTAGTCGACGGTGACGGGGACGGTCGCGGTGACGGTGCGGGTGATCAGCCCGTCGCGTTCCAAGGAGCGGAGGGTCTGGGTGAGCATCTTCTGACTGACGCCCGCGATGACGCGGGAGAGCTCCGAGTACCGCATCGACACCGGCTCTCCCCCACCGCCCGGGCCGTCTCCCCCGAGGGCGCAGAGAACGAGCACGACCCATTTGTCGGCGAGTCGGTCCAGGAGCTGACGGCTTGGGCACACCGCAAGGAAGGCGTTGTAGGCGTTCTTCGCGTCGTCTCGTTTGTCGGCTGCGGTCGGGGTCACCACCACGGTTACCTTTCATGGAAGGGAGGTACCGCACCTTGGAGTACGTACTTCCTGGAAGAGAGTTGCTCTCCAATAATGGTGCGTAGAGGGGTGACTAGCCACCCCCGATCTGAATGCGAAAGGCACGACACGATGACCACACCCTCGACCGCGCTTCCCGGCGGCACATGGAAACTCGGCGACCGGACCGTCACCCGCTTCGGCTACGGGGCGATGCAGCTCGCCGGCCCCGGGGTCATGGGGCCTCCTGCCGACCGTGACGGCGCGATCTCGGTATTGCGTGACGTTGTCGCGCAGGGCATCACGCACATCGACACCAGCTACGCATACGGCCCACGGGTCACCAATGAGTTGATTCGGGAGGCGTTGCATCCGTACCCGCAGTCGCTGCTGATCGCGACCAAGGTCGGCGCGAACCGCGACGCCGAAGGTGGCTGGCCGACCGCGCGCACCCCCGACGATCTGCGCCAGCAGGTCAGGCAGAACCTCGAATCTCTGGGAGTGGAGCGCCTCGATCTGGTGAACATGCGGATGGGAGACGCCAACGGTCCGCAACCCGGCTCGATCACCGAGCCGATGGAGACCCTCCTCGAACTCCAGCGCGAAGGATTGATCGCTCAGCTCGGGGTCAGCAACGTCACCGCCGAGCAGGTCGCCGAAGCCCGCAGGGTCGCCCCGATCGTGTGCGTGCAGAACATGTACAACCTCGCCAACCGTGGGGACGACCCGCTGATCGACCAGCTTGCCGCCGACGCCATCGCCTACGTGCCGTTCTTCCCTCTGGGCGGGTTCACGCCACTCCAAGCCGATGCCCTCTCGAGCGTGGCAACGCGCCTCGAGGCGACCCCGATGGCGGTCGCCCTCGCCTGGCTGCTGCAGCGCTCGGAGAACATCCTCCTGATCCCGGGCACCTCCAAGGTCGCACACCTGCGGGAGAACATCGCCCACGCCGCCCTCTCCCTCACCGAACGAGACCTCGCGGAACTCGACAGCATCACACGACGTCCCGCTCACGCGAGGGGCACGTAGTCGAGCTCGAGGAAGTCCTCGACCTCCGTCGCCCACCGCCGCTCCACGAACGCGCGATGCGTCGGGTGGCCGTCGTACGCGGCATAGGCGACCTCGTCGGCGAACTCCATCGAGAGCGCGAACCGGAATCTGTTCTTCGTGCCCACCTGGCGGAGCCGCTCGAACCTCTCGACCCCGGGGATGCCCGCGAGCTCGAACGCGGCGTCGAGGAAGGCGCGCTCCGCCTCCGAGCCCTCTGGATGACGCAAGCGGAACGCGACGGTGTGACGGATCATGCGCCCACTGTACGGGCGCGCGGCCATGCGCCGAGGCCGCACGGGGGCGGTCAGTCGCTCGGTCGAAGCCTGTCGAGAGGCGTGGGATCCGGCGGCCACGGATCGAACGGCAGCGGATCAGGCGGCACGGGATCAAGCAGCACCGGATCAAGCGGCACGGGCTCGGGCGGCGCGGGGTCCGATGGCATGGGGTCGCCGGTCACCGGATCGGCCGGCCGATCGCCGCCCCGGCGATCGCCGGGAACGGGCGGGCTCGCCCCGCGCATCCGCACGGAAGGATCGGTGATCGCGACGTGCGCGGTCGGGCTCGTCCACACGAGCGTTCCGGCACGATCCGCATGCATGACCGACCACGCGGCATGGTGCTTGAGCGTGTGGTGACCCCGGCACAGGTGTGCGAGGTTGTCGTGGCCCGTCGTGCCCGCATATGCCCAGTCCCGCGTGTGGTCGAGATCGCACGCGGACGCGGCGCGGCCGCAGCCGGGGAACCGGCACGTCCCGTCCCGCAGCCGGAGCCAGCGGCGCAGCCCGGCCGGGATCCGGTACGCGTCCCGCCCGACAGAGAGCACGACCCCCGTCTCGGGGTGCGTGAGCAGGCGCGTGAGCGAGGGCGCGTCGGCCGCCAGGCGTGCCGCGGTTCCGATGTCGATCGGACCGTATCCGTCGAGCTCGGCCGGCTCCTCGCCGCGGCCGAGCAGGGTGAGCACGGGCACGACCACGTGCACGCTCGGAACGATGCCCTCCCCGACACGCCCCGCCACGCCCGTCAGCAGCAGGTCAGCGAGCACGTCGGCGCGCGCCCGGCGCACGTGCTCGGCACCCGTCGGGGCGCACGCGACTCCTGTCGCGCCGGCAGCGCGCACGCCGGGCGCGCCTCCCCCGGGCTCGGACGGGCCGTCGACGCGAGCGCGGGCCGCGGCAGTCAGGCGCGCGTCGATTGCGAGCGCCTGCTCGGCCGGCAGCACGGCCGTGAGCTCGGCCATGCCGTCCCGCATGGGCGCGACCCACACGCCCCTCCGCGCGACGGCCCTGCGCCGACGCTCGTCGGCAGACTCTGCGAGGAGCCGCTCGCGCGCGCGTCGCAACCACGCCGCGAACCGCGGAGGCGTCAACGCCTCGGCCCTGGGCAGCGCGCGACGCTCGAGCGCCGAGGCGACCGCCGGATCGAGATCGGCCGTGTGCTCCACGAGCACGGACACGTGCCGCTCCCCGATCCGCCCCTCCTGCACCGCAGCGAGCGTCGCCGGGAGCATCTCGTGCAGCACCCGGCTCACGCCCAGCAGGGACTCGGCCGCGCGCTCCGACATCCGGAGCGCGACCGCGACCTCGGCGCGCAGCGATCGCAGGGCCAGCTCCCGCTCGCGGGAGCGCGCACTCGCGTCGGTGCCCGCCGTGTCGATGCCCGCCACCCCGGCGCCCGCCACCCCGGCGCCCGCCACCCCGATGCCCGCGACCCCGGCACCCGCGGTGTCGGGGTCGGCCGTGTCGGTGGCCGCCCGGCCGCCCGCCGCGCTCGCGCGCCGCAGCTGCTCGACCGCGACGAGCTGGGCCGCGTACGCGCGCGCACGCGCGACGCCCGTCTCCGCGAGCCGCTCCACGAGCGCGGCGCGCGAGGCGGCGTCGCGAGCGGGATGGCGCATCTCCTCCATGCGTCCACTCAAGCAGTCACCACCGACATTCCCACGGTGAGGGAGCGTGCGCGGTTCCACCCGCCGGAACGGGTCGGAGGAGGTGCCACGGGGCGCGCGGAACGGCAGGCCGCAAGCGGCGCGCGCGTGAGCGCCCGCGAACAGCGCAGCGCGTCAGCGTCCGGGAACCGCGCGCCCGACACCGCCGGCGGGCGAGCCGCCGTAGTCCGCCTCCCACTCCGACCAGACGACGGGATGACCGTGCAGCAGGTCGGCGAGCGCCTCGAGGTGCGCGGCCCAGTGTGCGCGCGCATGGACGGGACGCTCCGCGTCCCCGTCGAGGGCGACCTCGATCGTGAGCCGCGTGGACCGCCCTCGCGGACCCCCCGCGATCGCCGCCGTGCCGCCGGGGAGCGACTCGAGGCGGAAGGCGATCGACTGCCGCCCGTCGCCCATCACGAGCTCCTCGGGCGGCCTCAGCGCCTCGACCTCGCCGCGGAAGTCGGCTCCGTGATGCCGCTCGCGCCAGCGCATGCGCACCTCGCCGCCGGCGACGGGATCGACGTGGGCGTCCGCGAGCCAGCCCTCGAGCAGCACGTCGTCCGCGAGCGCGTCCCACACGACGACGGGGTCGAAGTCGTAGTCGCGCTGGAGCACAAGGGACGGGGACATGCGACCAGGGTATGCGCCGCGTCCGTCATCCGCGGGGCGATACGCCGGCGCCGCTACGCTGGAGGCATGCCGCCGGCGCCCCTCCCCCGTCCGCGCGCCCTGGCCCGCGCGTCCGACGCGAGCGCGGTCGCCTCGTGAGCGTCGTTCTCGCCGTCGACCTCGGCGGCACGAAGGTGGAGGCCGCGCTCGTGACCGATCGCGGAGCGCTCGTGCCGGGGTCCCGCCACCGCCGCCCGACGGGCGCCGGATCGACGAGCGACGAGCTGTGGACGTCCGTCGAGTCGGCCGTGCGCGCGACCCTCGCGACGCTCGGCGCCGAGCCGCTGCAGGGCGTCGGGATCGGATCGGCGGGCCCCATCGACGAGGACGCCGGCCTCGTCTCGCCGCTCAACCTCCCCGCGTGGCGCGGCTACGCGCTGCGCGACCGCATCGCGGAGCTCGTCCCCGGCGTGCCCGTGACCCTGCGCATGGACGGCGTCGCGATCACCCTCGCCGAGCACTGGGTGGGCGCGGCGCGGGGGTGCGACAACCTCATGGGCATGGTCGTCTCGACGGGCGTGGGCGGCGGCCTCATCCTCCAGGGCAAGACCGTCTCCGGGCCCACGGGCAACGCCGGCCACATCGGGCACGTCGAGATCGCCGGGTTCGACGACCCGTGCTTCTGCGGCGGGTCGGGCTGCCTCGAGGCGGTTGCCTCCGGCCCGAAGACGGTCGCGTGGGCGCGCGCCCAGGGATGGACGGGAGCGACCGGCGAGGAGCTCGCGGCCGCGCACGCCGCGGGGGATCCGGTCGCGATCGCCGCCGTGCGCCGCGCGGGCCGAGCGATCGGGCGCGGCATCGCCTCGGCGACGGCGCTCGTCGACCTCGACCTCGTGGCGATCGGCGGCGGGTTCTCGCACGTCTCGCCCGTGCTCTTCGACCACGTGCGGGAGGCCATCGCCGAGCACTGGCAGTTCGCGTTCGTCACGAAGGTGCGCGTCGTGCCCTCCGGGCTCTCGGGCGCGGGCCCGCTCATCGGCGCGGGCGCGCTCGTCCACCGCGCCGCGATGCTGCCCGAGAGCTCCTAGCCCGGCATCCCGTCCCGCGCCGCGGTTGCCGCGCCTAGCTCGAGCGCGTGTCCGCGCGCGGGAGCACGGTCGCGGGCGCGAGCAGCTCGCGCACGCGCTGCTCGTCGCGGTGCAGCTGCGCGACGAGCGCCTCGACTCCGTCGTACTTCTGCATCGGGCGCAGGTAGTCCGTGAACTCGAGCTCGACGACCTGGTCGTAGAGGTCGAGCTCGCGATCGAGCACCCACGCCTCCGCCTGCCGCGCCGGGACCCCCTCGAAGGTCGGGTTGTTGCCGATCGAGATCGCGGCCGGCATGCGCTCGCCGCGGTAGCGCAGGTAGCCCGCGTACACGCCGTCGCGCGGCAGAAAGCCCTCCCGCTCGGGCGAGAGGTTGGCCGTGGGGTAGCCGAGCTCGCGTCCGCGCTTCTCGCCGTGCACGACGACCGCGCGCACGACCGGGTTGCGCCCGAGCAGGCGCGCCGCGCCGACGACGTCGCCCTCCTCGAGCCGCTCGCGCACGCGCGTCGACGAGACCGGGCGCCCGTCCGGCCCGTCGACCTCCGGAACCGGCTCGACGACGAAGCCGCGCTCGGCACCGAGGCGCGCGAGGAGCGCGACGTCCCCCCGCCCGCGCGCGCCGAACCGGAAGTCCGGCCCGACGAGCACGACGCGCGCGGCGAGCGCTCCCACGAGCACACGGTCGACGAAGTGCTCGGGCTCCTCCGACCGCAGCCGCTCGTCGAACGTGAGCACGACGACCGCGTCGACGCCCGTCTCGGCGAGCAGCTCGATCTTCTGGGCGAGGCTCGTGATGGCCTCCGGCTCCCTCCCGGGCGCGAGCACCGCGAGCGGATGCCGGTCGAAGGTCACGACGACGCTCGCGAGCCCGCCCTCGTCGGCGCGCGCGCGGAGGCGGTCGATGACCGCGCGGTGCCCGAGGTGGACGCCGTCGAACTTGCCGATCGTGACGGCGCTCGGACCCCACCCAGCGGGCAGCTCGGAGAGGTCGCGCACGACGAGCATCAGGCGCGGCCCTCGGGCGAGCCGCTCGCGCCGACCGCGTGGTCCGCGGATGATCCGCTTGCGCCGACCGCGTGGTCCTCCGGCTCGGCGACCGCCGCTGCGCGGCGCGTGCGGCGCAGCCAGAGCAGGCCGAGCACGGGCAGCACGAGCGGGACGAAGACGTAGCCGATGCCGTACAGCGACCACACCGTCGAGGCGGGGAAGAGCACGGGGTCGAAGACGCTCAGCGTGCCCACGACGAGCACGCCCGCGAGCTCGAAGCACATCGTCACGAGGGCGACGCGATACCACGCGCGCCCGGGGACGATGAGCGCGATCGTCGCGAGGATGTACACGACGCCGGCGAGACCCGAGAGCAGGTAGGCGAGGGGCGCGCGATCGAAGTCGGTGAGGATCTGGACGACGGACCGTGCGGTCGCCCCCAGGGCGAGGATGGCGTAGACGGCCACGAGGACGCGTCCGGCGCCGACCGCGCGGGATCCGGTGGTTCGAGGCATCAGTAGCCAGGATAGACGGCCGCGGAGGCCCGCCGGCGCATCGCGGCCGCCCGGCCGGCGCTCGTCACGCGCGCTGCACGAACCAGATGACGTCCATGCGATAGACCATGACCGCGATCGCGAGCGCCGCGACCCCGAGCACGACGGTGCTCCACTTGTCGCGCGCGGCGAGCGCCCAGAACGCGGCGAGCGGCGGGATGAGCACGGCGCTGCCGAGATAGACGAAGAACTCGAGCACGCTGCCGCTCGCGTCGTTGCCGAACAGAGGCGCGACGAGGGCGATGACCAGCTGCACGATGAGCAGGAGCTCGACGAGGGCGAGCGATCCGAGCGTGAGGTCGCCCGGCGGCCGCCCGACGAGGCCGACGACGAGGCACAGGAGCCCGGCGGCGACCGCGACGCCGATCTCGATCCAGCTGTACCACTCGATCACGCGAGCACCCCGTCCGTCACGCGAGCACCCCGTCCGTCACGCGAGCACCCCGTCGGTCGGGAAGGTCGCGAGCGAGCGGAGCGCTCCCCCGCGCACCTCGACGACCGCCACGAGACGTCCCTCGGGGCTCACGGCCGCGAGCGGGCCCCCGTCGGGCACATCGAGCGCGACGCGCCGGCCGTGCGCGAGGTCGCGCGTCGCCGCCGCGTCGAGCTCAAGGCGCGCATGCACGCGCGTCGCCGCGTCCGCGGGGGCGAGAGCGCGATCGCGCACCGACTCGTCGAGGGGAACGGCCTCGTCGACCGAGAACGGGCCCACGCGCGTGCGCCGCAGCGCCGTGAGGTGGCCGCCCGTGCCGAGCGCCGCGCCGAGGTCGCGCGCGAGCGCCCGCACGTACGTGCCCGACGAGCACGCGACGCGCACGTCGAGCTCGATCGCCGCGTCGGCGTCGCGTCGTGCGAGCAGGTCGAACGCGGATACGGTCACGGGGCGCGCGTCGAGCACGACCTGCTCCCCGTCCCGCACGCGCGCGTACGCGCGGCGACCGCCGATCCTGATCGCGCTCACCGAGCTCGGGACCTGCAGGATCGCGCCCGTTAGCTCGCGCATCGCGCGCGCGACGGCCTCCGGGGTCGCCGCCGCGAGCGCGGCTCCGCCCGCCGTCGAGACGACCTCCCCCTCCGCGTCGTCCGTCGTCGTCGACGCGCCCAGACGCACGGTCGCGAGGTACTCCTTGTCGAGCCCGACGAGGTACGTGAGCAGGCGCGTCGCCGAGTCGAGCCCGAGCACGAGCAGGCCCGTGGCCGCCGGATCGAGAGTCCCCGCGTGGCCGACCTTGCGCGTGCCCGCGAGCCGGCGGACGCGCGCGACGACGTCGTGGCTCGTGACCGCGGGAGGCTTGTCCACGAGGAGGACGCCTCCGGGCTGACGAGGTCCGGTCACCCCCTCAGGCTAGCGCGAGCGCGATCGCCTCGGCCCGCCTCGGTCGCGCGCAGCAGCTCGGTCTGCTCCGCCCAATAGGGCAGGTCGAGTCCGATGCGCACGCGCCACGCCCCCTCGCCGTCCGGCTCGAACCGCCACACCCGCCGGAAGGCCGTCTCGACGCACTGCTCGTGCAGCTCGAGCGCGCCGTCGACCCACGCCACGCGCGACGCCGTGCGGGTCGTCGGCTCGTCCTCGCCGCCATCCCCCCACAGCCGACTCGAGCCCGGCACCCACGCGTCGAGTCCCGCCTCGATGCGCTCGACCCCGCCGTCCGCCCGCTCGAGCTCGGCCGACACACGGTCCTCGTGCAGGCGCAGCCGCACGCGCGCGACGCCGAGGCGCGAGAACGACAGGACCAGGAGCCGGTCCCAGATCGCGCACGCGCGCACGGCGTCCGCGTCGATCGGCGGGGCGGCGATCTCGAGCGTCGCGAGCCGCTCACGCACGCGAGCCCGCCCGTCCGGGTCCTCCGCGAGCGGGCCGTCGGTGAGCCCCGGCAGGAGGTGCTCCCACACGAGGGCGGGGATGCGCGTGTTGTCGGGCTCGCCCGCCGTGATCGCGACGACCGTGTCATGCTCGGGCAGCACGAGCGCGAACTGGCCGAACGCGCCGTCGGCGCGATAGCCGTGCCGCGAGCGCCAGAGCTGGTAGCCGTAGCCCCGGCCCCAGTCGGCGGCCGCGCTCGTGTTGTCGACATGCTTCGCGCTCGCCTCGTCCACCCACGCGGGGTCGAGCACGCGCGTGCCGCCCCACGAGCCCCGGCGCAGGTAGAGCTCGCCGAGCGCCGCGAGGTCCTCCGTGCGCATGCGAACGCCCGACCCGCCGAGCACGACGCCGCTCGGTGCGTGCGCCCAGGGCGGCCGCTCGATGCCGAGCGGCGCGAAGAGCCGCGGCTCGAGGTAGTCGAGGAGGTCCATGCCCGTGCGCGCGGTGAGCGCGGCGGCGAGCACGTACGAGGCGCCCGAGTTGTAGAGGAAGTGGGTGCCCGGCGGATGGCGCAGCGGCACCTCGAAGAAGAGCCGCACCCAGTCCGCGTGCGGCAGGCCGCGCATGACGCCCATCGTGTCGACCTCGTGGCCCGTCGCCATCGCGAGCAGATGGCGCACGCGCAGCTCGGCGGCACGGGGCTGCAGGGAGCCCGGGTCGAGGTGCGGGAAGAACGACAGCACGGGGTCGTCGACCGTGAGCGTCCCCTCCGCCTGCGCGATGCCGACGGCCGTCGCCGTCACCGTCTTCGAGACCGAGAAGACCGTGTGGCGGTCCTCGCGCCGATACGGATGCCACCATCCCTCGGCGACGACGCGGCCGTGCCGGAGCACGAGCAGGCTGTGCAGCGCGACGCGCGTGCGCGCCACCGCGTCGAGCAGGCCGAGGAGCGCGCGGGGGTCGACTCCCTCTGCCTCCGGGGCCGATCGGGGCAGGGACGGCATGCTGCTCCTCTCCTCTCGGGGCGACCGCGTCCTCCTCCGGCCGCCGCGTCCTCGCGGATCGGCCGTGCCGAGGGGGCGGGGCGTCTACACCACTGTCGCACGATCGCGCCCCGCGCGACGGGGCCCGCCCCGGCCCCCCGGGGCACAGCGCACGGGGAGGTTTTCTCGGAAGCGCCGCCTAGGATCGAGTGGTGCGGATCGCGGTTCTCGGCGCCGGCGCGATCGGTGGGGCCATTGCTGCGCTCCTCGATCGCGGCGGTCACGACGTCCGCGTGACCGCGCGCGGCGAACAGCTCGACGCGATCCGCGCGCGCGGACTGCGGCTCGAGGGTGCCTGGGGCGAGCACCTCGCGCGTCCCGCCGCGGCGGAGCGCATCTCCTCCCCCATCGAGCTCGCGGTGCTCGCGACGAAGGCTCACGACGCCGAGGACGCCCTGAGCGCGAACGCCGCTCTCCTGCGCGGCATCCCCGTCGTCGTCGTGCAGAACGGACTCGCGGGCGTCGAGACGGCGCGCAGCCTGCTCCCCCGCTCGGATGTCGTGGGCGGGATCGCGGTGTTCGCGGCGTCGCTGCGTGAGCCCGGCGTCGTCGTCGTCACGGCGGCCGGCACGCTCTTCCTCGCGCGCGGCGACGCGCGCCACGACGTGCCCGCGCGCTACGCAGCGAGTGTGCTCGGGACCGTGCTGCCGGTCGAGCTCGTCAGCGACTTCCGCGGCGCGCAGTGGTCCAAGCTCGTGCTCAACCAGGTCAACGCGCTGCCCGCGATCACGGGCCTGAGCGTGCAGGAGACCGTCGCGGACGCGGGACTGCGGCGCCTGCTCGTCCTCTCGATGCGCGAGAGCGTGCGCGTCGCGCGCGCCCTCGGCGTGCGCTTCGCCCCCCTGCAGGGGCTCGGCGACGGCATCCTGCGCGTGTTCACGGCGGCGCCGCTGCCGCTCGCGGAGCTCCTGCCGCGGGCGATGGCGCGCCGCATGGGCGACGTGCCGAACCCCGGGTCGACCCTGCAGAGCATCCGCCGCGGCCGGACGACGGAGATCGACGCGCTCCACGGCGCGGTCGTCGACGCCGCCAGCCGCGCGGGCGGGGAGGCGCCCGTCAACGCGTTCCTCGTCGAGCTCGTGCACGAGGTCGAGCGCACGCGATCGTTCCTCGCGCCGCGCGAAGTCCTCGAGCGCGCGCGGGCGGCGGACCTGCTGCCGTGAGCGCGCTCGCCGCCCGGAACGCGCCGGGCCCGCACGCCGAGCTCGTGCGCGCGCTCGCCGCGTGGTTTCGCGACCACCGCCGCCCGCTGCCCTGGCGCGAGCCCGGATTTCCCGCGTGGGGCGTGCTCGTGAGCGAGATCATGCTGCAGCAGACCCCCGTCGCGCGCGTCGTGCCCCGCCTCGCCGCGTGGCTCGAGCGGTGGCCGACGCCCGCCGACCTCGCGGCCGTTCCGCCGGGCGAGGCCGTGCGCGCGTGGGACAGGCTCGGCTACCCGCGGCGCGCGCTGCGCCTGCACGAGGCCGCCGTCGTGATCGCCGAGCGCCACGCGAACGTCGTGCCGGCCGAGCTCGACGACCTCCTCGCGCTGCCCGGGGTCGGGGAGTACACGGCGCGCGCCGTCGCGGTCTTCGCATACGGACGGCGTCATCCCGTCGTGGACGTCAACGTGCGGCGCGTCCTCGCGCGCGCCGTCGAGGGTCGCGCGCAGCCCGCCGCCGCGTCGACGCGACGCGACCTCGAGCTGCTCGAGTCGCTCCTGCCGCACGACCCGGCCGAGGCCGCGATCGTCGACGCGGCCGCGATGGAGCTCGGCGCGCTCGTGTGCGTCGCGCGTCGTCCGCGCTGTGCGGAGTGCCCCATCGCGACGGAGTGCGCGTGGCGCCGCGCGGGATGTCCCGCGCACGACGGGCCGCCGCCGCGCACGCAGCGGCCGTACGCCGGGTCCGACCGCGAGGTGCGCGGGCGCCTCCTCGCGCTCGTGCGCTCGAGCGAGGTGCCCGTGGCGGCCGCGGACCTCGAGCACGCGTGGCCCGACGCCGTGCAGCGCGAGCGGGCGCTCGCGGGCCTCGTCGCGGACGGGCTCGTCGTCGCCGAGGACGACGCCTACGCGCTGCCCTGAGGGGCGGCGTCGAGGCGAGGGCCGGCGGGCCGGCCGTGGGAGTCGCTCGCGTCCGCCGGGCCGCCCGGGCCGTCGGCGGACGGCGCGGCGAGCTCGGGAGAGGACAGCACGGCGCCGAGCAGCTCCGCGGCGGTCGGGTCGGAGGCCTCCGCGCCCATCTGCAGGCCGATGAGGGTGTTGACGAGCATGCCGAACGAGAGGAAGGAGCGCGCGTCCTCGACGCTCATGCCCGCCTCCTCGCGCAGCGCGCGCCATACGGCGAGGAAGCCCGCGCGCGCGTCCGGCCCGATGCCGGCGTCGGCGCCGAGCACGAACGCGTGCATGAGCGAGAGGAGCACCCCGCGCTCGCGCGCGAGGCTCATGTAGGCCCTCCCCATGCGGTCGTGGACGTCGGGGCCGCCCTCGGCGATCGCGGCGCGGAAGGTCGCGAGCACGAGTGCGACCCAACGGTCGAGCACGGCGCGGAAGAGCGCCTCCTTCGTGCCGAACATGCGCACGACGTACGGCTGGCTCACGCCCGCGGCGCGCGCGACCGCCTCGGTCGTCGTGCCCGTGTAGCCGCGCTCGGCAAAGATCGCCGTCGCCGCCTCGACGACCTGCTCGCGCCGCTCGCTCGCGGGCATGCGCGACGCAGGCGCGGCTCCGGCCGCCGCGGCCGTCTCTTTCGCTCTCACCCTTGACAGGGTATCAGCCGATAACTAATCTCCAGGTAGTAATCGATCAATTACTAAGAACGGAGATGTCATGTCCCGCAGCACGTCCGCACGGCCGGCCCGGTCGGTGCCGTTCCTCCTCGCGGTCCTCGCGACGAGCGTGCCGACCTTCATGGCCACCCTCGACAACCTCGTCATGACCAACGCGCTGCCCGTCATCCACGCCGACCTCGGCGCGAGCATCGACGAGCTGCAATGGTTCGTGAACGCCTACTCCCTCGCCTTCGCGAGCCTCATCCTGCTCGCCGTCGGCCTCGGCGACCGTCTCGGCCGCCGCACGCTCTTCGTCGCGGGCATCGTCGTCTTCACGCTCGCCTCCGCGGCCTCCGCGCTCAGCACCACCGCCGGCGAGCTCATCGCCGCGCGCACGATCCAGGGACTCGGGGCCGCCGCGATCATGCCCCTCTCCCTCCCCCTGCTCGCGGGCTCCGTCGCGCCGCGGCTGCGCCCCCTCGCCATCGGCATCTGGGGCGGCGTCTCCGGCCTCGGCGTCGCCGCGGGCCCGCTCATCGGCGGCGCCGTCGTCGAGGGCTGGAACTGGCAGGCGATCTTCTGGCTCAACGTGCCCGTGGGCGTGCTCGCCGTGCCGTTCGTGCTCGCCGCCCTGCCCGACTCCTTCGGCGCCCGCGTGCGCGCCGACGTGCTCGGCGTGCTGCTCGCGGGCCTCGGCGTGCTCGGCGTCGTCTACGGCGTCGTGCGCGGCAACGACGCGGGCTGGGGCAGCGGCGAGGTGCTCGGCTCGCTCGTCGCGGGCGGAGCGCTCGTGATCGCGTTCCTGCTCTGGGAGCTGCGCACCGCGACGCCGCTCCTGCCTCTGCGCCTCTTCCGCGACCGGAGCTTCGCGGTCGCGAACCTCGTCGCCGTCGGGTTCAGCTTCGGGGTCTTCGGCGCGATCTTCATCCTCATCCAGTTCCTGCAGATCGTGCAGGGGCGCACGCCGCTCGAGGCGGCCGTGCTCACGACGCCGTGGACGATGGCGCCCATGGTCGTCGCGCCGCTCGCGGGGGCGATCGCCCCGCGCGTGGGGACGCGCGTTCTCATCGTCGCGGGACTCGTGCTCCAGTCCGCCGCGCTGTTCTGGATCGCGGCGAGCATGGGCGCGGACGTGCCCTACGCGCGCCTGCTGCCCGCCTTCATCGCCGCCGGCATCGGGATGGGCCTCGTCTTCGCCCCCCTGTCGACGGCCCTCCTCGCGCGCATGGCGCCCGCCGACACCGCGAAGGCGAGCGGCACCAACTCGACGCTGCGCGAGATCGGCGTCGCCCTCGGCGTCGCCGTGCTCACCGCCGTCTTCACCGGCGCCGGAGGACGGCTCACGCCCGCCGGATACGTCGACGCGGCCATCCCCGCCGTCTACGTCGGCGCCGCCGTCGTACTCGCCTCCGCGGTCGCGGCGCTCCTGCTGCCGGCCGGACGCATGCCCGCGGCGACGGTCGCGGATCGCGCTGCCGAGCCGGCGCCGCAGCATCCCGCCGCACCGGCCGCAGCCGAGGGACCCGCCGCGGCGCCCGCCGAGGCGCCCGCGCCGCCCGCGCCGCCCGCGGCGGGCGTCGTCGTCGCCCCCTGAGGACTCGCGGGACAGGTGCGCCTCCGGCCGGAGTGGACGAGACTGGAGGCGTGCCCGAGCTCCCCGAGGTTCAGGCGCTCGTCGCCGACCTCGACGCGCGCCTCGCCGGCCGCGTCGTCGACCGGCTCGACGTCGTCTCGTTCGCCGCGCTCAAGACCTTCGACCCTCCCGTCACGGCGCTCGCCGGCGGGACCGTCGACGGCGTCGCACGGCACGGCAAGTTCCTCGACATCCGGATCGGGGACCTGCACCTCGTGCTGCACCTCGCCCGCGCCGGGTGGATCCGCTGGCGGGACCGCGCGCCCGGCGGCACGGGGCGACCGGGCAAGGGGCCGCTCGCCGCGCGCCTCGTGCTGCGCGGCGGCGAGGGGGTCGAGCCGGGAGCCGGCCTCGACGTGACGGAGGCGGGCACGAAGAAGAGCCTCGCGATCCACCTCGTGCGCGATCCCGCCGAGGTCCCCGGGATCGCGCGCCTCGGGCCCGACCCGCTCGACCCAGCCTTCACCGAGGACGCTCTCGCCGGCATCCTCGCGCGTGCCGGTCGCGCGCAGATCAAGGGCGTGCTGCGCGACCAGAGCCTCATCGCGGGCGTGGGCAACGCGTACTCGGACGAGATCCTGCACGCCGCGCGCATGTCGCCGTTCAAGCCCGCGGCCATGCGGCCCGAGGAGGTCGAGCGCCTCTACCGCGCCCTGCGGACGACGCTCGCCGACGCCCTCGCGCGCGCCGACGGCCTCGCCGCCTCCGAGCTCAAGGCCGAGAAGAGGTCCGGCCTGCGCGTGCACGGGCGCACGGGCGAGCCGTGCCCCGAGTGCGGCGACACGATCCGCCAGGTCATCTTCGCCGACTCCACGCTCCAGTACTGCCCGACGTGCCAGACGGGCGGCAGGCCGCTCTCCGACCGCGTGCTGTCGCGACTGCTCAAGTAGCCGGCGGAGCGCTGCTACCGCTCCTCGTCGTCCTCGTCGTCCAGATCGCGCGGCCGCACGTACGGGTCCTCATCGCCCGCGTACCGCGCCTGCGCGGCGAGGGTCGACACGTGGCTGTCGCGCTCGCGCGCCTCGCGCAGGAGCCGCTCGATCGAGGCCGCGTTCTCCGGCACGGCGTCGGGGATGAACTCGAGGCTCGGGGTCAGCCGCGCCGTGATGTTGCGACCTACCTCCGTGCGCAGCATCCCCGTCGCGGCCTTGAGCGCCGCGGCCGTGTCCGCGCGCTCGCGCTCGTCGCCGAGGACCGTGTAGAACACGGACGCGTGCTGCAGGTCGCCCGTCACGCGCACGTCCGTGATCGTCACGAAGCCGAGCCGCGGATCGCGGATGCCGCGCTCGAGGCGCTGGGCGACGATCTCCTTGATCCGGTCGGCCATCTTGCGTGCCCGCTGCGGATCCGCCATTGCGCTCTCCTCTCTGTCCTCGCGTCTGTCCTCGCGAGGCTCCGTCCCCACGAGGGGGTCGGAGGCGGCGGAGCGAGCGAGCGTCGGGCGCCGGGGGTCGGGGCAGGATCCCCGCCGTCCCGCACGCTCGGCGGCCGCGCGCTCCGCCGTCCCGGCGTCAGCCCCTGGGCTTCTCGCGCATCTCGATCGTCTCGATCTCGTCGCCGACCTGGATGTCGTTGAAGCGGCCGAGGCCGATGCCGGCCTCGAAGTCCGCCCGCACCTCGGTGACGTCGTCCTTGAAGCGACGCAGCGACTCGATCGCGAGATTGTCGCCGACCACGACCCCGTCGCGGATCACGCGAGCGCGAGCGTTGCGCGTGATCACGCCGCTGCGCACGTAGACGCCGGCGATGTTGCCGAACTTCGACGACCGGAAGATCTCGCGGACCTCCGCGAGGCCCGACTGGACCTCCTCGTACTCGGGCTTGAGCATGCCCTTGAGCGAGTTCTCGATGTCCTCGAGCGCCGCGTAGATGACCGAGTAGAAGCGGATGTCGATGCCCTCGCGCGCCGCGCGCTCGCGAGCCTTGACGTCCGGCCGCACGTTGAACCCGATGACGATGGCGTTGTCGATCGTCGCGAGGTCCACGTCCGACTCGGTGATCGCGCCGACGCCGCGGTGGAGGATGCGCAGCTGCACCGAGTCGTCCACATCGATCTTGAGCAGGGCCTCCTCGAGCGCCTCGACGGCACCGGAGACGTCGCCCTTGATGATGAGGTTGAGCGACTCGACCTTGCCCTCCTCGAGAGCGCGCGTGAAGTCCTCGAGGCTGATGCGCTTGCGGGCCTTCGCGAGCTGCGCATTGCGCTCGACCGCCTCGCGCTTCTCGGCGATCTGCCGGGCGGTGCGGTCGTCCTCGGTCACGATGAACGTGTCACCCGCGCGCGGGACCGTGGACAGTCCCTGCACCTGCACGGGTCGTGACGGCGGAGCCTCGTCGACGGTCTGGCCGTTCTCGTCCATCATCGCGCGCACGCGGCCGTAGGCCGTGCCCGCGACGATCGCGTCGCCCACGTGGAGCGTGCCGGACTGGATGAGCACGGTCGCGACCGCGCCGCGTCCCCGGTCGAGCTTGGCCTCGATCGCGACGCCACGCGCGGGCTTGTTCGGGTTCGCGCGCAGGTCGAGGCCCGCGTCGGCCGTGAGCAGCACGGCGTCGAGCAGCTCGGGGATGCCCTGCTTGGTGAGCGCGGACACGTCCACGAACATCGTGTCGCCGCCGTACTCCTCGGCGACGAGACCGAACTCGGTGAGCTGCTGGCGCACCTTGGC
>JAATFA010000065.1 GCA_015655445.1 Actinomycetales bacterium
CGCAAGGTCGTCATCACGAAGGACGAGACGACGATCGTCGAGGGCGCGGGCGACAGCGAGCAGATCGCCGGCCGCGTGCGCCAGATCCGCCAGGAGATCGAGAACACCGACAGCGACTACGACCGCGAGAAGCTCCAGGAGCGTCTTGCCAAGCTCGCCGGCGGCGTCGCCGTCATCAAGGCGGGCGCTGCGACGGAGGTCGAGCTCAAGGAGCGCAAGCACCGTATCGAGGACGCCGTGCGCAACGCCAAGGCGGCGGTCGAGGAGGGCATCGTCGCCGGTGGTGGCGTCGCGCTCATCCAGGCCGGCCTCAAGGCGTTCGCGTCGGAGGAGCTCACGAGCCTCTCGGGCGACGAGGCGACGGGGGCGAACATCGTTCGCGTCGCGATCGAGGCGCCGCTCAAGCAGATCGCCTTCAACGCCGGCCACGAGCCGGGCGTCGTCGTCGACCGCGTGCGGAACCTGCCTGCGGGCCAGGGCCTCAACGCGGCGACGGGTGAGTACGTCGACATGCTCGCCGTCGGCATCAGCGACCCCGTGAAGGTCACGCGCTCGGCACTGCTCAACGCCGCGTCGATCGCGGGCCTCTTCCTCACGACGGAGGCCGTCGTGGCGGACAAGCCGGAGAAGGCTGCGGCCCCCGCCGGCGGCGGCGACCCGACGGGCGGCATGGACTTCTGATCCCTCGGGGAGCACGGCTCCCCGGCGATCGAGGTCGATCCGACCAGCACGAGACGAGGGCGGTCCCCATCGGGGGCCGCCCTCGTTCGCGTCTCCCGCCCCTTCCGCGGGAGCCCGTGCGGGCGCGGGACGGGGCTCAGTGCGCGAACAGGCGCGCGTTGCTCGCCTCGATCTCCGCGTACTGCTGGCCGGCCTGGGCGAGCGCGCCGTTGATCGCCGCGAGGCTCTCCTCGACGCGCTGCTGCGTGGCCTTCCAGTCCGCGACGATGGTCTGGAACGCGGTCGCGGCCTGGCCGCCCCACGATCCCTGGAGATTGACGAGCTGGCCGTGGAGGCCGCTCACCTCGGCCTGGATCCGGCCGATCGAGGCTCGCACGGAGGCCGTGGCGGAGAGGACTGCATCGCTGTCGACGTGGTATCGGGTCATGCGTCGACCCTAGGAGCCCGCGCTCTCGTGCTCCGGCTCGAGCTGCTCGATGGGGATGTCCTCGTCGGGACGCGCGAGGGGGAGGAGTACTCGGAAGGTCGCTCCGCCGCCGGGGGTCTCGTCCACCTCGATCGTGCCGTGGTGGGACTGCACGATCGCGGCGACGATCGCGAGCCCGAGCCCGCTGCCGCCCGTCTCGCGCGTGCGCGACGTGTCGGCGCGCCAGAAGCGCTGGAAGATCTTGTCGCGCAGCTGCGGCGGGATGCCGGGTCCGTGATCGATGACCGCGATGACGCCGACGCCGCGGGACGCGTCCACGCCGACCCCGATCTCGATCGGCGAGCCCTCCGGGGAGTAGCGCAGCGCGTTGCCGAGGAGGTTCGTGACGACCTGACGGATCTTGTTCTCGTCGCCGAGGACGATGGCGGGCAGCTCGGGCTCGAGCAGCGCGGTCGGCTCCGGTGCGGGCTCGGCGATGGGCCTCGCCCGCCGCAGTCGCGCGAGCTGGGCGCCCGCGAAGGCGATCGGCCCCGTCGCGAACGTCGCCGCGCGTCCGGGCGCCCGCGGCGCGACGGGGCGGATGCTCGCCCCGCGGCGCGGGCGTGCCGGCCGCATCCCGCGCTCCGCGTCTGCGGCGGCGTCGGCCGCCGTCGGGACCTCCGCCGTGCCACTCGACCCATCGAACTCGAGCGCGACGACCGTGACGGTGCGGTCGGTCGAGGACGCCGACGCGTCGAGCGCCGCGTCCTGCGCGATGGGCACGAGGTCGACGGGCCGCGGCTCGAGGGGGCGGGACTCGTCGAGGCGCGCGAGCTCGAGCAGGTCCCGCACGAGCTCGCTCATGCGGATCGCCTCCTTCTCGATGCGGTCCATCGCCTGGGCGACGTCCTGCGGCGTCGCGAGAGCGCCCATGCGGTAGAGCTCCGCGTAGCCGCGCACCGAGACGAGCGGCGTGCGCAGCTCGTGGCTCGCGTCGCCGATGAAGCGACGCATCTGCTCGATCGTCTTGGCGCGATCCGCGAAGGCCCGGTCGATGCGCGCGAGCCTCGCGTTGAGGGAGCTGTTGAGTCGCCCGACCTCGGTGTTCGGCAGCGCGCCGCTCATGCGCTGGCTGAAGTCGCCGTCCGCGAAGCGCGCCGCCGTCTCCTCGACGTCCCGCAGCGGCGCGAACGTCGTCATGACGAGCAGGCGCGCGATCGCGCCGCCGAGCACGATCACGGCGATCGCGAAGAACATGAAGATCGCGGCGAAGCGCGCGACGACCTGGTTCGTGGAGTAGTCGAGGTTGAGCCCGACCGCGACGGTGATCTCCTGGTTCCCGGGAGAGATGCGCGCGGGCGCGGCGATGACGCGCCACTGCCGTTCGTGGTCGGCCGACCACACCGTCACGGGCTGGTTGTGCAGGTCCGCGACCTCGCGCTCATCGAAGCCGCTGAGGTCGGGCGCCCCCGTCGAACGGTTGTCGCACAGCAGATCTCCGTCGGTGTCGAGGATGGCGATGTAGTACTCCTCGGTCAGGCCGAGGCTGCACGAGCGGTCCTCCTCGGAGGAGAAGAGCTGCGAGGCCTGGTCGCTGATGTCGGCGACGGCCGTGTTGATGCGCTGGTCGACCTCGTCGAGCAGGTAGCGGCTCAGGAGCGACATCGTGCCGACGCCCGCGACGAGCAGGCCGAGCGTCAGCAGAAGCACCGTCACGCCGGTGATCTTGGTGCGGAGCGATACCCCGTTCCACCACTGCGTGAGATGCCGGTGCATCAGGTCAGGCTAGACCTTGCTCGCTTTGAGCATGTATCCGAACCCACGCTTGGTCTGGATGATGGGCTCGCTCGAATGCGCGTCGAGCTTGCGGCGCAGATAGGAGATGTAGCTCTCGACGATCCCGGCGTCGCCGTTGAAGTCGTACTCCCACACGTGGTCGAGGATCTGGGCCTTGGAGAGCACCCGATTGGGGTTGAGCATGAGGTAGCGCAGGAGCTTGAACTCGGTCGGGCTGAGCTCGATCTGCTGGTTGCCGATCGTCACCTCGTGCGTGTCCTGGTCCATCGTGAGCTCGCCCGCGCGGATGATCGCGTCCTCGTCGTCCTGCATCGTGCGGCGCAGGATGGCCTTGATACGCGCGACGATCTCATCGAGGCTGAACGGCTTCGTGACGTAGTCATCGCCGCCGACCGTGAGGCCCGTGATCTTGTCCTCGGTGTCGTCCTTCGCGGTGAGGAAGAGGATGGGCGAGGTGTAGCCGCTCGAGCGCAGGCGCTTGGTGACGCCGAAGCCGTTCATGTCGGGCAGCATGACGTCGAGGATGATGAGGTCGGGCTCCTCCTCGAGAACCGCCGAGATCGCCGCGGCGCCGTTGCCGACCGCTCGAACCGCGAAGCCCGCAAAGCGCAGGCTCGTGGTGAGCAAGTCCCGGATATTGGGTTCGTCGTCGACAATCAGAATCTTGGGTCCGTCACTCATGGGGCCAGTATCTGCGCGTTTCCTGTGAGGTTTCTGAATTGTCTTGTGCGCCGCCGCCCCTGCGGCGCACGTGCGCCCGGGAGCCAACCCTGCGGCGACGCC
>JAATFA010000181.1 GCA_015655445.1 Actinomycetales bacterium
GTGCCGTCGCTGTTCGTGATCAGCGGCGTGCCGAGCGCGTGGACGGTCGCGCCCTCGACCCGATGGACGAGGTCGACTCCCCCGGTGAGGTTGCCCCACTGGTCGCTTCCGCCGGTCTGCAGCACGCCCCCGTGCTGACGATAGAGCTCGAAGAGTCCATGCCCTGCAGGATCTGGTAGCTGAACTCGGTGTAGCTGATGCCCGCGTCGCTCGTGAGCCGCGCGCTCACCGCGTCCTTCTTGAGCATCGCGCCGACCCGGAAGTGCTTGCCGATGTCGCGGAGGAAGTCGATCGCCGAGAGCGGCTCGGTCCAGTCGAGGTTGTTGACGAGCTGCGCCGCGTTCGGCCCGTCGAAGCTCAGGAAGCGCGACACCTGCTCCTGCAGCGCGCGCACCCACTCCGCGACGAGGGCCTTGTCGTTGAGCGTGCGCTCGGCGGTCGGCTTGGGGTCGCCGATGAGGCCGGTCGAGCCGCCCACAAGCGCGAGCGGCCGATGGCCGGCGAGCTGGAGCCGGCGCATGAGCAGCAGCTGCACGAGGTTGCCGATGTGCAGGCTCGGCGCCGTGGGGTCGAAGCCGGAGTAGAACGTGACGGGGCCGCCCGCGAGCAGGGACTTGAGCCGGGCCGGGTCGGTGGAGACGTGCACGAGGCCGCGCCACACGATCTCGTCCCACACGTCCTCGAAGTCCGGGTCGCCGCCATGCACGTCGAGCGGGGAGTTCACGGCTCTACGCTAGCGCTCCCGCCGATCGCGCTCGCGTCCGGCCGCCGCGGCGGGTACACCCAGGTGACGAGGACGACCGAGATGATCATGAGCAGGAACCACGATCCGAGCTTGCCGATCGTGACGAGCTGCCAGCCGGATGCCTGGTTCGGGTAGGTCCACGCGGCCGACCACGTGCCGACGTTCTCGGCCCCCCAGATGAACAGCGCGACGAGCAGGAACGCGAGCACGACGGGCATGCGGAAGCTCCGCCGGAACACGCGCACGTGCATGAGACACGCGCCCCACACGGCGAGCACGGCGGCGACGAGCACCCAGCGCGCGTCCGGCAGCACGTGGTGGGTGAAGAAGTTCGCGTAGATCGCCGCGGCGACGAGCGCCGTGAGCCACCGCGGCGGATAGCGCGAGAACCGCAGGTCGAACAGGCGGTGCACGCGCACGAGGTAGGAGCCCACCGAGGCATACATGAAGCCGCTGAAGAGCGGGACGCCGGCGATGTGGAGCACTCCCCCGGACCCGTAGCTCCACGAGCCGACGTCGGTCTTGAACACCTCCATGACCGTGCCGACGACGTGGAAGAGCACGATCACGCGCAGCTCACGGAGCGTCTCGAGTCGTCCGACGACCATGCCGACCTGGATCGCGACGGCGACGATCGTGAGCAGGTCGTTGCGCGCGAGCGGGGCGTCGTGCGGATACCACAGCCGCGTCCCGAGCAGCGCGGCGAGCATGAGCGCTCCGAAGACGCACGCCCACGCCTGCTTGAGCCCGAACGCGAGGAACTCGACGAGGAACCCGCCCGCGCCGCGCGTGGGCAGCGCGTCGAGGACGACACGCGCCCGCTCGTCGAGGAACCGCTCGACGCTCGTGAGGGGGCGGCGGACGGGACGCGACACGTCCTCGACCCTCTCCCACACGCCTGGGAGAGCGCTTCGCGCGCCGCGGATCACGCGCCGGGCGGCGGCGTGCGACGGCGTGGCGTGTGCGCGCGATAGGGCGAGACGGTGGGCTCCCCGGGCAGCCAGAAGCGCCACGGGAAGTCCTCGCCGCCTCCCGGCCCCGCCAGGCCCGTGCGCGGCCCGGTGGCGTGCTCGCGCGCGAGTGGTCCGAGCTCGAGGCGCACGGGCCCGTCGACAAGGTCGGTGCCGCCGTCGGCGAGCGTGATCCCGAGCGCGACGCACAGCCGCGCGGGACCGCGCGCGAGGTCGTCGTCCGAGCGGCTCGTGCGCCGCCGCTCGCGCGCGAGCCCGACGCCCTCGACGACCTCGCCCGCGCGCAGCAGCACGGCGGAGGCGACGCCCTCCGGCGAGCACACGACGTTCGCGCACACGTGCATGCCGTACGTGAAGTACGTGTAGAGGTGCCCGGGCTCGCCGTACATGACGGCGTTGCGCGGCGTCCTGCCCCGGAAGGCGTGCGATCCCGGATCGCGCTCCCCCAGGTACGCCTCGACCTCGGTGAGGCGCACGGCGACCTCTCCACGGCGCACGATCGCGCCGAGCAGGAGCGGGGCGACCTCGAGCGCGGACGCCTCGAGCACGCTGCGGTCGAGCACGACGCACGCCCTCAGAACACTCGCACGCCCGCGACGGCGGTCGCGATCGCGCAGCCGACGAGCACGAGGATCGCGGCGATCACGATCGCGGGCATGACCCACGGGCGCTGCGGCGGACGCCGACGCGACGGGCCGCCGGGATCGGGCCGGCTCACGACGCGCTCCCGCCCCGCCGCGGACCGCGCTCGCTCGCGAGCTCGAGCGCACGCACGCGGGCCGTGAGCGCCGCGCGCTGCTCGGCGACGCGCTCGGGCGCCGTCCCCCCCGCGCCCGAGCGGCTCGCGATCGACGCGGCGACCGTGAGCACGTCACGCAGCTCTCCCGAGAGCAGGGGCGAGACGGAGCGGTACTGCTCGTCGTCGAGCTCGTGCAGGTCGAGGCCGTGCTGCTCGCAATAGCGCACGAGCGCCCCGCTCACCTCGTGCGCCTGCCGGAACGGCACGCCGCGGCGCACGAGCCAGTCGGCGACGTCGGTGGCGAGCGAGAAGCCCTCCGGAGCCAGTCGCGCCATGCGCTCCGTGTCGAAGCGGAGCGTCGCGACGAGCCCCGTGAGCGCGGGCAGGAGCACCTCGAGGGTCGCGACCGAGTCGAAGACGGGCTCCTTGTCCTCCTGCAGGTCGCGGTTGTAGGCGAGCGGGAGCCCCTTGAGCGTCGTGAGGAGCCCGGTGAGGTTGCCGACGAGGCGCCCGGCCTTGCCGCGCGCGAGCTCGGCGACGTCGGGGTTCTTCTTCTGCGGCATGATCGAGGAGCCCGTCGAGTAGGCGTCGTCGAGCGTCGCGAAGCCGAACTCGCGCGTCGACCAGAGGATGAGGTCCTCCGCGAGACGGGACAGGTCCACGCCGATCTGGGCGGCGATCCACGCGAACTCGGCGACGACGTCGCGGCTCGAGGTCGCGTCGATCGAGTTCTCGCTCGGCTCGCGGAGGCCGAGCTCGCGCGCGACGAGCTCGGGGTCGAGCCCGAGAGCGCCGCCCGCGAGCGCGCCCGCTCCATAGGGCGAGACCGCCGCGCGCGCGCGCCAGTCGCGCAGCCGCTCGAGGTCGCGCACGAGCGGCCAGCAGTGGGCGAGCAGGTGGTGGGCGAGCAGGACCGGCTGCGCGTGCTGCAGGTGGGTGCGGCCCGGCATGACGGCCGTCTCGTGCGCCTCCGCCTGGGACGAGAGCGCGTCGACGAGCCGCACGACAAGGCGCGTGATCGTCGCGTCGTGGTCGAGCAGGTAGAGGCGGATGAGCGTCGCGATCTGGTCGTTGCGGCTGCGGCCCGCACGCAGCTTGCCCCCGAGCTCGGGCCCGGCGACCGCGAGCAGCTCGCGCTCGAGCGCGCCGTGCACGTCCTCGTCGGTCTCGAGCGGCCGGATCCGGCCGGACTCGACGCCCTCGCGCACGGCCTCGAGTGCGGCGAGCATGCGCGCGAGCTCGTCCTCGTCGAGGTAGCCGGCCGCCGCGAGCGCCCGGGCGTGCGCGAGCGACCCCTCGAGGTCGTACGGCGCGAGCACCCAGTCGAACTGCGTGGACCGGCTGAGCGCGACGAGCTCGGGCGCGGGGCCCTCGGCGAAGCGGCCGCCCCACAGGGTGCCCTCGTTCGTGCCGGAGGTCATCGCTCAGCCGTGGGCGAGGTCGCGCCGCGCGCTGATCTTGCTCGGCAGCGACCAGAGCTCGATGAAGCCCTTCGAGAGCGACTGGTCGAACGTGTCGCCCGTGTCGTACGTCGCGAGGTCGAAGTCGTAAAGGCTCTCCTCGCTCCGCCGCCCCGTGACGACCGCGCGACCGCCCTGCAGCGTGAGGCGGATGTCGCCGCTCACATGCCGCTGCGTGTCGTCGACGAAGACGTCGAGGCTCCGCTTGAGCGCCGAGAACCACAGGCCGTCGTAGACGAGCTCCGCCCACGTCGCCTCGACGCCGCGCTTGAACCGGTTGAGGTCGCGCTCCATCGTGAGGTTCTCGAGCTCCTCGTGGGCCGCGATGAGCGCGAGCGCGGCGGGCGCCTCGTAGACCTCGCGGCTCTTGATGCCCACGAGCCGGTCCTCGACGATGTCGATGCGCCCGACGCCGTGCCGGCCCGCGAGCCCGTTGAGCCGCTGCACCGCCTCGAGCGGCGTCACGGCCGTCCCGTCGATCGCGACCGGCACGCCGGCCTGGAAGGTGATCGTCACCTCGTCGGCGGGCTTGGGATCGGCCGGGTCCTGCGTGTACTCGTACAGGTCCTCGATGGGCGCGTTCCACGGGTCCTCGAGGAAGCCCGTCTCCACGGCGCGACCCCACACGTTCTTGTCGATCGAGTACGGGTTCTTCTTCGACTGCTTGATCGGCAGGCCGTGCTCCTCCGCGTACACGATCGCCTTGTCGCGCGTGAGCGCGAGGTCGCGCACGGGCGCGATGCTCGTCAGCTCGGGCGCGAGCGCGGCGACCGCGGCCTCGAAGCGCACCTGGTCGTTGCCCTTGCCCGTGCATCCGTGCGCGACGCTGTCGGCGCCGAGCTCCCGCGCGACACGCGCGAGGTGGCGCGCGATGAGCGGGCGGCTGAGCGCCGAGACGAGCGGATAGCGCTTCTGGTAGAGCGCGTTGGCCTTGAGCGCGGGCATGAGGAAGTCGTTCGCGAACTCCTCCTTCGCGTCGACGACGACCGACTCCACGGCGCCGCAGTCGAGCGCGCGCTGGCGGATGTCGTCCATGCTCTCGCCGCCCTGGCCGACGTCGACGGCGAGGGCGACGACCTCCTTGCCCGTCGCGTCCCTGAGCCAGCCGATGCCGACCGAGGTGTCGAGACCGCCCGAGTAGGCGAGGACGACGCGTTCTGCCATGGTTCTCCTGTCCTGGGAATCGGTGTTTCAGTCTAGGGCGCGGCAGTCGCGCGTCCTCGCGGGCGCGCTCCCGGCTGCGTCGAGAGGCGCTCTCGATAGGGTGGCCTCATGTCCACGCCGGATTCGACTCCGCCCGAGCACGAGCCGTCGCCGCCCCCCGGGTCGACGCCGTCCCCGTCCGCCGGGCCCGTGCCGCCCGCGCCGCCGCCTCCCCCGCCGCGCTACGGCGAGTACGCGCCGCCCGGATACCGCCCGCCCTCCTACGAGGGCTCCGTCCACACGGGCACCCCGGCTCCCGTCGGCCGTGCCGCGCGCAAGCCGCGCTTGGCCGACGTCGTCGTGAGCTGCGTGCTGCTCGCGATCGGCCTCATCGCCGTGCTCTTCGCCCTCCTCATCGCGGCGCAGCTTCCCGCGGGCATCCAGGGGGTCTACGACGAGAACGACCTCGGCGTCTACAAGCCAGGCCCCGAGGTGGGCGGCTACACGGCCGCGATCGCGATCAGCCAGATCGTGCTCTACCTCGTGGCGCTCGCCATCACGATCCCGCTCATGATCGCCCGCAGGATCTCCTTCTACGTGCCGCTCATCGCGGGCGCGCTCGCCGCGATCGTGTTCTGGGCGCTGCTCCTGACGCTCCTGCTCTCCGACCCTCAGATCGCCGACCTCGTGCGCACGAGCGGGGGCGCCTGAGCCGACGGACGTCGCGAGCGTCGCCGGGATCGGCGCCGGGCCCTCCGCGGCGCGCGACCGGCTGAGCGTCCTCACCCCTCGGCCCGCTCGAGGAGCCATGCGAGGAGCGCCTTCTGCGCGTGCAGCCGGTTCTCGGCCTCGTCCCAGACGACGCTCTGTGGTCCGTCGATGACCTCGGCCTCGACCTCGTACCCGCGATACGCGGGCAGGCAGTGCAGGAAGATCGCGTCCTGCTTCGCGAGCGCCATGAGGCCCGTCGTGACCGCGTAGTCGCCGAGCAGGTCGACGCGACGCTCCTTCTCCTCCTCCTTGCCCATCGAGACCCACGTGTCGGTCGCGACGACGTCCGCGCCCGCGACGGCCTCGCGCGGGTCCGAGAGGAGCGCGACCGATCCGCCCGTGCCGCGCGCCACGCGCTCGGCGTCGGTGACGACGGAGGCGGCGGGAGACAGACCCTGCGGCGCGGCGACGCGCACGTGCATGCCCGCGGTCGCGCCCGCGAGCAGGTAGCTCTGGGCCATGTTGCTCGCCCCGTCACCGAGGAAGGAGAGCGTGAGCCCCGCGAGCGCGCCCTTGTGCTCGCGGATCGTGAGGAGGTCGGCGAGCAGCTGGCACGGATGGAAGTCGTCGGAGAGGGCGTTGACGACGGGCACGCGCGTGTTCCGCGCCATCTCCTCGAGGCCCGATTGCGCGTAGGTGCGCCAGACGATCGCCGCGACCATGCGCTCGAGGACGCGCGCCGTGTCCGCCGGCGTCTCCTTGCCGCCGAGCTGGCTCGTCGCGGTCGAGATGACGAGGGGGACGCCGCCGAGGTCGGCGATGCCGACCGCGAAGCTCACGCGCGTGCGCGTCGAGGACTTGTCGAAGATGACGGCGACGGTCTGCGGACCCGCGAGCGGCGTGCGGCTCCAGCGGTCCCGCTTGAGCTCGGCCGCGAGATCGAGGATCTCCGCCTGCTCCGCGGGCGAGATGTCGTCGTCGCGCAGGAAGTGACGGGTCATGCGGCCTCCAGTGCGGCGGGGAAGATCTCGCGGAACTCCGCGATCTCGGCATCTCCGACGACGAGCGGGGGTGCGATGCGCACGCGGTCCTCGCTCGCCGCGTTGACGATGAGGCCGCGCTCGAGCGCCGCCTCGACCACGCGGTGCGCGACCGGCGCCGCGAGGCCGACGCCGATGAGCAGGCCGCGGCCGCTCACGTCCGTCACGAGCGAGGACGGCAGGCCGGCGAGGAAGGCCCGCAGCTGCTCCCCGCGCACGCGCGCGTTCTCGACGAGGCCCGCGCGCTCGATCTCCGCGAGCACGGCGTCCGCCGTCGCGGTCGCGAGCGGGTTGCCGCCGAACGTGCTGCCGTGGTGGCCGGAGGAGAAGAGGTCGCTCGCCGCGTCGAAGGTCACGAGCGCGCCGATCGGGAAGCCTCCGCCGATTCCCTTCGCGAGCGTCACGGCGTCGGGTCGGATCCCCTCGTGCTGGAATGCGAACCAGTCGCCCGTGCGGCCGGCCCCGGTCTGGATCTCGTCGACGACGAGGAGCGCTCCGTGCCGGGCGGTGAGATCGCGCGCGGCGCGCAGGAAGCCCGCGGGGAGGTCGAGCACTCCCGCCTCCCCCTTGATGGGCTCGAGCACGAGCGCGGCGACGTCGGGGCCGAGCGCCGACTCGAGCGCCTCGACGCTCGTCGGGATGTGCTCGACGCCGGGGACCATGGGCGCGAACGGCTCCTGCAGCGCGGGCTTGCCCGTGAGGGCGAGCGCGCCCATCGTGCGACCGTGGAACGCGCCCTGGAGCGCGAGCACGCGCGGGCGCCCGGTGAGCCGCGTGAGCTTGAAGGCCGCCTCCATCGCCTCCGCGCCCGAGTTCCCGTAGTAGACGCGGCCCGTCTCGCCCGCCCCCGTGAGGCGCGTGAGGCGCTCGGCGAGCTCGATCTGCGGCCGGCTCGCGAAGTAGTTGGAGATGTGCATCGCGCGCTCGGCCTGCGCCCGCACCGCGTCGAGGACGACGGGATGCGCGTAGCCGAGGGAGTTGACGGCGATGCCCGCGAGGAAGTCGAGGTAGCGCTTGCCCTCGACGTCCCACACCGTGCAGCCCTCGCCGTGGTCGAGCACCGCGAGCGGACGCGGCGAGGACCTCATCATGACCGCGGCATGCCGCGCGACGAGCTCCGCTGTCGTCGTACCGGTCGTCGTCATTCGGGCACCACCTCCGTGCCGTAACCGCCATGGGTGAAGATCTCGAGCAGGATCGAGTGCGGCTGCCGGCCGTCGATGATCGCCGCCTTGGGCACGCCGCCGCGGACCGCGTCGAGGCACGCCGTCATCTTGGGGATCATCCCCGACTGCAGTCGGGGCAGCAGCTCCTCGAGCTCGCGCGCGCCGATCTCGGTCACGAGCGAGTCGCGTTCCGGCCAGTCGCGGTAGAGGCCCGCGACGTCGGTGAGGACGACGAGCTTCGCCGCGCCGATCGCGACCGCGAGGGCCGCCGCGGCCGAGTCGGCGTTGACGTTGAGCGACTGCCCGGGCACCTCGATGTCCGGCGCTATCGAGGAGACGACGGGGATGCGACCCGCGTCGACGATCGAGCGCACGGCCGCCGGGTCGACCTCGACCACATCGCCCACGAGCCCGAGGTCGACCTCGACGCCGTCGACGACCGCGCCGCGGCGGCGTCCGCGGAAGAGCCCGGCGTCCTCTCCGGAGACGGCGGACGCGAGCGGGCCGTGCTCGTTGACGAGGCTCACGAGCTCACGGCTCACCTGGCCCGTGAGCACCATGCGCACGACCTCCATCGCCTCCGGCGTCGTGACGCGGTATCCCCCCGCGAACTCGCTCGGGATGCCGAGCCGGTCGAGCATCGCGGAGATCTGCGGGCCCCCGCCGTGCACGACGATCGGCCGGATGCCGACGTAGCGCAGGTAGACCATGTCCTCGGCGAACGCGCGCACGAGCTCCGCGTCGACCATCGCGTTGCCGCCGAACTTCACGACGATCGTGCGCCCCGAGTAGCGCTTGAGCCACGGCAGGCTCTCGATGAGCGTCCGGGCCTTCGCCGCCGCCTCGACCGTCTGGGCCTCGTCGATCCGGGTCATGAGCTGTACGCGCTGTTCTCGTGGACGTAGTCGTGGGTGAGGTCGTTCGTGTAGATCGTCGCGGCCTCCGCGCCCGCCTTGAGGTCGATGAGCACGTCGACCGCGCGCGGCGTGAGGTCGACCTCCTCACGCGGGCGATCGGGGCCGCCCGCGGCGCACACGCGCACGCCGTTCATGCTCACGTCGACCGCGTACGGGTCGAACTCGGCGCTCGTCGTGCCGATCGCCGCGAGCACGCGGCCCCAGTTCGGGTCGTTGCCGAACACGGCGGCCTTGAACAGGTTGCTGCGCGCGACGGCCCGGCCGACCTCGACCGCATCGTCCTCGCTCGCGGCCCCGACGACCTCGATGCGGATGTCGTGGCTGGCCCCCTCGGCGTCCCCCTGGAGCTGCACCGCGAGATCCGTGCACACCTCGACGAGGGCGTGCCGGAACTCGGCGACGTCCGGGCGCACGCCCGACGCGCCGCTCGCGAGCAGCGAGACCTGGTCGTTCGTCGACATGCAGCCGTCCGAGTCGAGCCGGTCGAAGCTCACGCGCGTCGCGGCGCGCAGCGCGGCGTCGAGCTCGGCGGGCTCAAGCACGGCGTCGGTCGTGAGCACGACGAGCATCGTCGCGAGCCCGGGCGCGAGCATGCCCGCGCCCTTCGCCATGCCCCCGATCGTCCAGCCCGCCCCGCGCGCGACGGCGGTCTTCGCGTGCGTGTCGGTCGTGAGGATGGCGGATGCGGCGTTCTCGTCGTGCGCGGACAGCGCTGCGACCGCGGCGCGCACGCCCGCGAGCACCCTCTCGCGCGGGAGCTGCTCCCCGATGAGGCCCGTCGAGCACACGAGCACGTCGCCCGCCGAGACCCCGAGCGCGAGCGCGGCCTCCTCGGCCGTCGCGTGCGTCGTCTGGAAGCCCTCGGCTCCCGTGAAGCAGTTCGCTCCGCCCGAGTTGAGCACGATCGCGCACACCCGGCCGTCCGCGACGACCTGCTGCGACCACAGCACGGGGTTCGCCTTCGCGCGATTGCTCGTGAACACCGCCGCCGCGTGCTGGAGCGGGCCGCGGTTGACGACGAGCGCGAGGTCGAGGCCGCCGCTGCGCTTGATGCCCGCCGCGACTCCCGCCGACTCGAAGCCCAGCGCGGCGACGACGCTCACGGTGCGACCCCCTCGAACGGCAGGCCGAGCGTCTCCGGCAGCCCGAGCGCGATGTTCGCGGACTGGATCGCCGCGCCCGCCGTGCCCTTGCCGAGGTTGTCGATCGCCGTGATCGTCACGAGGCGGCGGGCGGCCGCGTCGACGGCGAGTCCGATCGCCGCGACGTTCGAGCCGAGCACGTCGGACGTGCGCGGGAAGTCCCCCTCGGGCAGCACGTGCACGAAGGGCTCGTCGCCGTACCGCCGCTCGTAGACCGCGCGCACCGACTCGAGCGTCGCGCCGTCGGCGAGCGTCGCGGTCGAGGTCGCGAGGATCCCGCGCGACATGGGCACGAGCACGGGCGTGAAGGAGATGCGCACGCCGGCGCCGCCCGCCGCCGTGAGGTTCTGCACGATCTCGGGCGTGTGCCGGTGGATCCCGCCCACCTGGTACGCGGACGCCGACCCCATGACCTCGCTCGCGAGGTACTGCGGCTTGAGGCTCTTGCCCGCGCCCGAGGTGCCCGCGGCGAGGACCGCGACGAGGTCGTCGACCTCGACGAGACCCGCCGCGACAGCGGGGGCGAGGCCGAGCGTGATCGCGGTCACGTTGCAGCCGGGGACAGCGATGCGGCGCGCGCCGCGCAGGACGTCGCGCTGCGCACCCCCGCGAGCAAGCGGCAGCTCGGGCAGGCCGTAGGGCCACGCGCCCGCGTAGTCGCCGCCGTAGAAGGCGGCCCACTGCGCCTCGTCGGCCAGGCGGTGGTCGGCGCCGCAGTCGACGACGAGGACGTCCTCCCCGAGCTCGGCGGCGATCGCGCCCGAGGCACCGTGGGGCAGCGCGAGGAAGACGACGTCGTGGCCCTCGAGGGTCGCGACGGTCGTCTCCCGAAGCGTGAGGTGCGCGAGCGAGCGCACGTGCGGGTGCACCGCGGACAGGGGCTGGCCGGCGTTCGCGTGCGCGGTCACGGTCGTGACCTCGAGCTCCGGATGCGCGGCGAGCAGCCGCAGCAGCTCGCCTCCCGCGTAGCCGCTCGCGCCGGCCACGGCGACGGAGAGAGACATGATCTCTACCTCATTGATCGGACGGATGGGGACCCGGGGCGGCGACGGCGCTCGGGTGCACGGCACTCGGTGCGACGTCGCCTAGAGTCGGCGCGCGCGACGGAGCACACGGCGCTGCTGCTGCCGGTCCTGCCGAGTCGTGTCCATCCCCTCGACCATAGCGCTTTCGCGCACGCCCGCGCGAATCGAGGGCACGGCGGCCTCACTCGCGCAGGGCGGCGCCCGTGCGCTCGGCGGCGCGCGCGACTCCCGCGAGCTTCGCCTCCGTCGCCTCCGCCGCCGTGAGCGTGCGGTCGGGCGCGCGGAAGCGCAGAGCGAACGTGAGGGACTTCGTGCCCGGCTCGAGGCCCGTCCCGCGATAGTCGTCGACGATCGCGGCGTGCTCGAGCAGCTCCCCCGCGCCCGCGACGACGGCGTCGAGCACTTCGGCGGCCGGGACGTCCTCGCGCACGACGAGCGAGAGGTCCTGCGTCGCCGCCGGGTAGCCCGAGATGGGATGCGGAGTCACCTCGAGGGGCGCCGCCGCGATGACGGCGTCGAGGTCGAGCTCGAGCACGGCGACCGTCCGCGGCAGGTCGGCCTCCGCGGCGAGGGCGGGCAGGAGCTCGCCCGCGATGCCGATCTCGACGTCGCCCGCGAGCACGCGCGCCGTCCGGCCGGGGTGCAGGGCCGGATGGCTCGCCTGCTCGACGCGCACGTCGAGACCGACCGCCGCGGCGACCTGGCGCGCGGCCGTGAGCGCGTCCGCGAGGCCGGCGGGCACGGCGGCGAGCCCCGGCTGCCGCGGCACGGACGCGCCGAGGAAGAGCGCGCCCACGTGCCACGCCTGCGGGGGGATGCCCCCCTCGAGCGCCGCGAGCGTCTCCGCGTCGGGGCGCGCGCCGCCGGAGGGGAGCGGGCCGCTTCAGTAGGAGCGGCCGGGCTCGGGCAGGAACACCGTGCCGATCTCGAAGAGGGCGAGGTCGGTGAGCCCGCGCGAGAGGTTGCGGTGCGCGATCTCGACGAGCCCCGGGAGGAGCGAGCGGCGCAGGAGCGGCGCGGCCGGGTCGAGCGGGTTCGCGAGCCGCACCGAGGGCGCCTCGCCCGCGAACACGCGCTGGGCCGCCTCCGAGACGAACGGGTAGACGAGCACCTCGGTCCCGCCGCCCGCCGCGAGCATCGCGCCGACCGCTCGACGCAAGCGCTGCTCGCGCGTGAGGCCGCGACCGGGGGGCGCGACGGGCAGCACGGAGGGGATGCGGTCGTAGCCCGTGATGCGCACGACCTCCTCGACGAGGGACGCGGCGTCCACGAGGTCCGGGCGCCACGATGGCGGCGTGACGCTCCAGCCGTCGTCCGCCGCGTCGACGCGCGCGCCGAGCGCGCGCAGCGTCGAGGCGACCTCCTCGGGCGAGTAGTCGACGCCGACGAGGTCCGACGCGCGATCGCGCGCGAGCCGGATCGGCGTGCGCGCCTCGGCGTGCCCGACGAGCCCGCCGAGCGGATCCGGCGTGCCGCCCGCGAGCGCGACGAGGAGCTCGACGACGCGCGCCGCGGCGGCGGTGGGCAGCTCGGGGTCGACGCCGCGCTCGAAGCGGCGCGCCGCCTCGCTCGGCAGCTTGTGCCGGCGCGCCGTGCGCGCGACCGAGACGGGGTCGAAGACGGCGGCCTCGACGAGCACGTCGGTCGTCGAGGCGGACACCTCCGTCGATGCGCCGCCCATGACGCCGGCGAGGCCCACGGGGCCCGAGTCGTCGGCGATCAGCAGGTCCTCGGGGTCGAGCGTGCGCACGACGCCATCGAGGGTCTCGAGGCGTTCGCCCGCCCGCGCGCGACGCACCGTGATGCCCCCCGCGAGCGTCGCGAGGTCGTAGGCGTGGATGGGCTGCCCGAGCTCCCACATGACGTAGTTGGTGACGTCGACGACGAGCGAGATCGAGCGCATGCCCGCGAGCCGCAGGCGCGCGACCATCCACGGCGGCGTGGGGCGCGTCGCGTCGACGCCGCGCACGACGCGCGTGGCGAAGACGCTGCACCCGGGCCGGCCGCGCACGGGCGCGTCGTCCGCGACCACGACCGGGAAGTCGTCGGCGCTCGTCCGCGCCGCCGTCCACGCGCGCAGGTCCGCCTCGATCCCGGGGGCGTGCGCGGGATCGCGGAACGCCGCACCCGTCGAATGCGAGTACTCGCGCGCGATCCCCCGGATGGAGAGCGCATAGCCGCGGTCCGGCGTCACGTTGACCTCGATCGCGAAGTCGTCGAGGCCGAGCAGCTCGATCGCGTCGGCGCCGGGCTCGGCGTCGACGCCGAGGGCCGCCAATCGCAGGATCCCCTCGTGGTCCTCGCCGAGACCGAGCTCCCTCGCGGAGGCGATCATGCCGTCCGAGACGTGGCCGTAGGTCGTGCGCGCCGCGATCGGGAACGGACCGGGCAGCACGGATCCGGGCAGGGTGACGACGACCGTGTCGCCCACGACGAAGTTGCGCGCGCCGCACACGATGCCGCGGGGCTCCGGCTCGCCGACGTCGACCTGGCACCAGCGGATGGTCTTGCCGTTCGACTGCGGCTCCTCGACGAAGTCGAGCACGCGGCCGACGACGACGGGGCCGGTCACGCCGAACTCGTGGACGTCCTCCTCCTCGAGGCCCACGCGCACGAGGGCCGCGTGCAGGTGCTCGGCCGTCACTGCCTCGGGCAGGTCGGCCCACTCGCGGAGCCAGCTCACGGGCACGCGCACTCAGACCACCATCCCGAACTGCTGCGAGAAGCGCACGTCGCCCTCGACCATGTCGCGCATGTCGTTCATGTCGTTGCGGAACTGCAGCGTGCGCTCGATGCCCATGCCGAACGCGAAGCCCTGGTACTCGTCCGGGTCGATGCCGCCCGCGCGCAGGACATTCGGGTTGACCATGCCGCATCCGCCCCACTCGACCCAGCGCGCGCCGCCCTTCGCATGCGGCTGCCACACGTCCATCTCCGCGCTCGGCTCCGTGAACGGGAAGTAGTTGGGGCGCAGCCGGATCTGCGCCTCGGCGCCGAACATCGCGCGCGCGAGGTGCTCGAGCGTGCCACGAAGGTGCGCCATCGTGAGGCCCCGGTCGACCGCGAGCCCCTCGATCTGGTGGAAGACGGGCGTGTGGGTCGCGTCGAGCTCGTCCGAGCGGTACACGCGGCCCGGGGCGACGACGTAGACGGGCAGGGGGCGCTCGAGCAGCGAGCGGATCTGCACGGGGCTCGTGTGGGTGCGCAGCAGGAGGTGCGAGTCGACCGGGTCGACGAAGAGCGTGTCCTGCATCGCGCGCGCCGGATGGTCGGCGTCGAAGTTCATCGCGTCGAAGTTGAACCACTCGTTCTCGAGCTCCGGCCCCTCCGCGATCTCCCAGCCCATCGCGACGAAGACGTCGCCCATGCGCTCCATGAGCGTCGAGAGCGGATGCCGCGCGCCCGGCCGCCAGCGCGAGGGCACCTCCGTGACGTCGACCGTCTCGCGCCGCAGGCGCTCGCGCTCCTCCGCCTCGCTCAGCTCCGCCTCGCGCGCCGCGATCGCCTGGTTGACGCGCGCGCGTGCCTGGCCGACGAGCTTGCCGAGCGCGGCCTTGCGGTCCGCGGGCACATTCCTCAGCTGCGCGTTGAAGCGCGCGAGCTGCGAGCCCTCCGCGGCGTGGACGGATCGGGCGGCCTTGAGCTCGGCGGTCGTGCCGGCCGTCGCGATCGCGGCGAGGGCCGCGTCGACCGCCGCCTGGACCGCCGGCTCGCTGATCGGGGTGGGCTCGGACACGAAGAACGAGTCTAGCGACGGGCCGGGTGCGCCCGAGCGCCGGTCGCGCCTCCCGTGCACGGGGATGGGCCGGGAAGCGTCGCGCGCTCCCGGGCCCGAGGGGGATGGACCGCGATCGCTCCGAGATCGCGTCCGGACGTCCTCGACGGTACGTCACGCTCCCGGGTGCGGAGAAGTCGCGCGGAGCACGTCTCAGGGGCCTCGGAGTGGACGCGCGGAGGACGCGCGGGCGACCGCGCGCGGCGGCGCTCACGTGCGCTGCGCGAACGCGCTCTCGTAGAGGCACAGCGCCGCGGCCGTCGCGAGGTTGAGCGACTCGGCATGCCCGTAGATGGGGACCGTGATGACGCGCGACGCGAGCGCGAGGCGGTCCTCGGGCAGGCCGTGCGCCTCGTTCCCGAACAGCCACGCCGTCGAGCGCTGCAGGATGCCCTCGCGGCGTGCGACGACGAGGTCCTCGCCCTTGATGTCCGCGGCGAGGATCTGGACGCCCGCCTCGCGCGCGCGCTCGACGACGTGCTCGAGCGCGAGGCCGGTCGCGACCGGGAGGTGGAAGAGGGAGCCCGTCGTCGCGCGCACGACCTTCGGGTTGTACGGGTCCACCGTGCGCCCCGTGAGGATGACGCCGTCCGCGCCTGCCGCGTCCGCCGCCCGGATGATCGTGCCCGCGTTGCCGGGGTCGCGCACCTCCTCGAGCACCGCGAGCAGACGCGGACCCGCGCGGAGCATGTCCTTGACCGAGGCAGGGAACTGCCGGGCGACCGCGACGACCCCCTGCGGCGTGACGGTGTCCGCCATCGCCTCGACGACGTGCTCGCTCACGACCTCGACGTCGACGCCCGCGTCGACGGCGGCCTGCGCGAGCTCGCCGTGGCGATCGAGCGCCTGCCGCGTGCCGAAGAGCTCGACGACCGCATCCGGCCGGTGCCGCAGGGCCTCCCCGACCGCTTGCGGCCCCTCCACGAGAAAGAGCCCGGTCTTCGACCGGGCGTCCTTCTTCGCGAGCTTCGCGACAGCCCGCACCCTCGGGGAGCGCGGGTTGTCGATCACGCCGACCAGTGTATTGAACCGTGCACGCGTCGTCCGCTTCCGGGACGCGGCACGGCTGCCCCCAGAAGGGGCGTCAGGCGGCGGCCTCCTTGGGGGCCGAGGTGTCGGCCGGGAGCGCGTCCTTCGCGGTCGCCACGAGCGCGGCGAACGTCGCGGGCTCGTTCACGGCGAGCTCGGCGAGGATGCGACGGTCGACCTCGACGCCCGCGAGCGAGAGGCCCTGGATGAAGCGGTTGTAGGTGAGGCCGTTCGCGCGGGCCGCGGCGTTGATCCGCTGGATCCACAGCTTGCGGAACTCGCCCTTGCGCGCACGGCGGTCGCGGTAGGCGTAGACGAGCGAGTGGGTGACCTGCTCCTTCGCCTTGCGGTACAGGCGCGAGCGCTGCCCGCGGTACCCCTCGGCGCGCTCGAGGACGGTCCGGCGCTTCTTCTGGGCGTTGACGGCCCTATTGACACGTGCCATGTGCGTTCTCCCTTACTTGCCCGAGGCGCCCAGCAGGCCCTTGACGACCTTCGCGTCCTGCGTCGGCAGCACCTGGTCCTGGCTCAGCCGGCGCGTGACGCGCGAGGACTTGTGCTCGAAGTTGTGGCGCATGCCCGCGCCCTGCTTCATGACCTTGCCGGAGCCGGTCACGCGGAAGCGCTTCTTGGCACCGGAGTGCGTCTTCTGCTTAGGCATTCTCTTCCTCTGGTTCTCTCTGTGCCTTCGTCTCGGCACGTCGGGCGTTGGCCTCGGCCTTCGCCTCCGCCTTGTTCTTGAGCGGGCCGATGACCATGACCATGTTTCGTCCGTCGATGGTTGGTGTTGATTCGACGGAGCCGAACTCCGCCACATCTTCGGCAAATTTTTGGAGGAGACGCACGCCCTGCTCCGGCCTCGACTGCTCGCGGCCCCGGAACAGGATCATTGCCTTGACCTTGTCACCGGACTGCAGGAAGCCTTCGGCGCGCTTGCGCTTCGTCTCGTAGTCGTGCTTGTCGATCTTGAGGCGGAACCGAACCTCCTTGAGGATCGTGTTCGCATGGTTACGCCTGGCCTCTTTCGCCTTCTGCGCCGTTTCGTACTTGAACTTGCCGAAGTCCATGA
>JAATFA010000110.1 GCA_015655445.1 Actinomycetales bacterium
CTTCCAACACGGCATCATCTACTCCACCCCCACCACCGGCACGTGGGAGGTCGCCGGCGCCATCGGCGACCGCTACGCCCAACTCGGCGGCCCCACCGGAGTCCTCGGCTACCCCACCTCCGCCGTCCCCTACCAGAACGGGGCGTGGACGCAGCACTTCGAGCACGGCACGATCGTGGCCTACTCGAACGGCACCGTGCAGGTCATCTCCGGCGACCCCGCGCTCGCGAGCGGCTGACGCCCGCGCGCGAGCGCGGCGTGGCCGGCGAGGTGCCGCTCAGCCCTCGCGTGCCTCGCCCGACCACAGCGCCGCGAGGCGGTTGCCGTACATCGAGAGCGCCGAGCCGATCGCCATGTGCATGTCGAGGTACTGGTAGGTCCCGAGGCGGCCGCCGAAGAACACCATCGGCTCCTCGCGCTCGAGCTCGCGGTACCGCAGCAGCCGCTCCCGGTCCGCGGGCGTGTTGACGGGGTAGTAGGGCTCGTCGCCCTCGCGCGCGAAGCGCGAGTACTCCTTGACGATGACGGTCTTGTCCTCGCGGTGCTCGCGCTCCGGGTGGAAGTGCTTGAACTCGAGGATTCGCGTGTACGGCACGCTCTCGTCCGCATAGTTCATGACCGAGACGCCCTGGTAGTCGTCCACGTCGTGCGTCTCCTGCTCGAAGTCGAGCGTGCGCCAGGAGAGCGATCCGGCGGCGTAGTCGAAGTAGCGGTCGACCGGGCCCGTGTAGACGACGGGCACGGAGCCGACGACGGCGCGCTTGTTCACGGGCTGCGACTCGTCGAAGAAGTCGGTGTCGAGGCGCACCTCGATGTTCTCGTGGTCCGCCATCCGCGTGAGCCACGCCGTGTAGCCGTCGACGGGCAGACCCTCGAAGTCGTCGTTGAAGTAGCGGTTGTCGTACGTGTAGCGCACGGGCAGGCGCGAGATGACCGAGGCGGGCAGGTCGCGAGGGTCCGTCTGCCACTGCTTCGCCGTGTAGCCACGGATGAAGGCCTCGTAGAGCGGGCGGCCGATGAGGGAGATGGCCTTCTCCTCGAGGTTCGCGGGAGCGCGGCCCCCGAGCTCCCGCGCCTGCTCCTCGATGAGCGCACGCGCCTCCCGCGGGGACATCGCGGCGGCGAAGAACTGGTTGATCGTGCCGAGGTTGATCGGCAGGGGGTAGACGACGCCGTCGTGCGTCGTGTACACGCGGTGGCGGTAGGGGGTGAAGTCCGTGAAGCGCCGCACGTACGACCACACGTGCGCATTCGAGGTGTGGAAGAGGTGCGCGCCGTAGCGGTGGATCTCGATGCCCGTCTCCGCGTCGACCTCGCTGTAGGCGTTGCCACCGATGTGCGAGCGGCGCTCGACGACGAGCACCTTCCGGCCGGCCTCGCGCGCCGCGCGCTCCGCGATCGTGAGGCCGAAGAGCCCGGCCCCCACGACGATCAAGTCAGCGTCCACCGCGCACCCTCTCCGCATCCGAGCAAACTCGATAAGGATACCGGGCCGCTCATCGGGACGCGCGCGCCCCCGAGGCGAACACCGTGCGATACATGCTCCGGCGCACGGGCATGGGGATGAGGCGATAGGCGCCTCGCACCGCGACGTTGCGCACGAACTGCGCGCGCGTCGTGAACGAGATCCGCAGGAAGGCGCGCTGCAGCAGCCACTCGCTTCGCACAAGCCGCCACCCCCCGCGGCGGCGGTACGCCCCGCCGTCGACGCGGTACATGAGCAGCGGCTCCGCGACGTTCGCGACCGTCGACCCGGCCGCGATCATGCGCGCGAAGAGCCAGTAGTCCTCCACCGAGCCGAGGTCCTCGTACCCGCCGACGCGCAGCACGGCGTCCTTGCGGAAGACGACCGTCGGGTGGTTGAACGGGTCGTGGAAGCGCGCGAAGCGCACGATGCGCTCCGCCCCGACGGGCGGGGTGCGCACGGCGACGACGCGCTCTTCGCCGCCGGGATCGTCCTGCATGAACTCGAACATGCCCGTGCCCACGAGGTCGCACCCGCGCGCGATGAGCGGGATCTGGCGCGCGAAGCGCACAGGCAGCGAGACGTCGTCCGCGTCCATGCGGGCGACGACCTCGTGGCTGCAGGCCGCGAGCCCAGCCTGCAGGGCGTGCGCAAGGCCCCCGTTGCGCTCGAGCCGGACGACGCGCACGGGCACCTCGCCGCTCCCGCCGAGCGCCTCGATAGCGGCCGCGAGCTGCGGGCCCACGGGCCCGTCCTGCACGAGCACGACCTCCGCCGGCCGCAGGGTCTGCTCGACGACGGAGCTCGCGAACGCGCGCTCGAGCTGCCACGCGACGTCGCCCGCGTACACCGGGAGCAGGAGGGAGAAGGGCGGGAGCACCGGCTCGCTCACCGGGACCCCTCCCCGACCGCGGCGACGACGGCGTCCCAGCCGAGCGCGCCGAGCACCTCCGCGTTGTCGCGCGGCCTGCGCACGAGCCCGTCGCGCATCCCCCGCACGAGGCAGCGCAGGAGCAGCCGCCGGTCGTGCGAGCGCGCGAGCGTGCGCAGCCACCGGCGGGCGGTCGACGCGCCGTACACGAGCCGTTCGAGGCCCGTGAGGCCGCCTCGGCCGCGGAAGGTCCACACCTTGTTGCGCACCTCGTAGTAGAAGCGCTCGCCGGGGTCGAGGTCGGTCGAGGCGAGCGCCCTCGTCTTGTGCACGACGACGCTGCCCGGCACGAAGACCCCAGCACCGTCGCGCAGGAGCCTCGTCGTGTACTCGAAGTCGTCGTTCCAGATGAAGTAGTCGGCCACGGGAAGGCCGAGCGCGCGCACGGCCGCGGCGTCGACGAGGCAGGACACGAAGGACGCTGAGCGCACGAGCACGAGGCCGGCCTCGCGCGCGCGCCGCTTGTCCGCAGACGAGGCGAAGGGCCGCTCCCGCGGCACGTTCATGGGATGGTCCGATCCGTCCGTCCACACGACGCGCGACGCGAGGACGCGCGGACGAAGCGGTCCCGCAGCTGCGCGCGCGACCAGCAGCTCCTCGAGCGCTGTCGGCGTCGGGATCGTGTCGTCGTCCATGACCCAGACGAGCTCGGCGTCGTGCTCGACGACGGCGCGCGCCATCCCGAGGGCGAACCCGCCTGCTCCGCCGAGATTCTCCCCCACCGCGATCACGTCGGCGTCCGGGTGGGCGAGCTCCGCGGCCTGCGCCGATCCGTCCGTCGACGCGTTGTCGACGACGACGATGCGCGCGAGCGGGCGCGTCTGCCGCTCGAGCGCGTCGAGGCACTCGAGCAGCAGCTGCTTGCGGTCGTGGGAGACGACGACCGCGACGACCGCGGGCTCCTCACGTCCGCGCACGCGGTCAGCCTCCAATCGTGACCCCCACGGGCGCGGAGCGCGTGGACGAGCCGCCGTCGGGACGGAAGGTCACCGTGAGCTGCCAGCGCCCGTCGACGAGGGGCGGCTTGTGCATCTCGAACTCGCCGCAGTCCGTCGACTGCGGGCCCGGCTGGCCCGTGTTCGTCGCGTGCGCCGCCGCGCCGCCGGGGCCCGTCGCGTCGAGCACGCACTCGCCCGTCGCGACCGCCGGGTAGAAGGCCGTGACCCTGAGCGTGCCCGTCGCGGGATCCCACTGGGACGAGTCGATGAAGGGGACGAGGCCGGAGCCCGAGCCGCCCCCGGAGCCCGCGCTCCCGCCCCCGGAGCCCGCGCTCCCGCCTCCGCTGCCGGCGTCGTCCACGGATCCGGAGCCGGGAGCGGCGGCGGTCGAGGACGGCGCGGAGCCCCCCGAGGCTCCCGCGCCGGGCGTGCCCGAGGGCGCGGACGGCGAACGAGCGGAGGAGGACGGGCTCACGCGCGGGCCGGACGGCGTCGGCGTGCAAGCAGTCAGAAGCGCGAGCGCGGCGACCGCGCCGGCGAGCGCGGGGAGGCGGCCGAGGCGGATGGCGGAGGTGACCGTCACCCGGCAATCGTAGACCGCAAACCCTCGCCGACCACTGCGATCGGCGCGAGGTCGGCGCGATAGGGTGCGGGGAGCCGTTCCCGAGCGACAGGAGGCGAACCTGGACCCGAGCCTTCAGGCGCCGATCGCGCTGCTCGCCGCCATCGCCTGGCTCATCGTGCCGTTCGGACCGCTCGCGTACGCTGTGGGCGCGCGCGGGGCGCGCCTTCTCGCGGCGTCGGCGACGTGCTCGCTCGCCTACATCGGGATCATGGGCATCGTGAGCGGGCTCGTCCCCCTGCCGCTGCGGCCGTGGTCCTCGGGCCTCGTCGCGCTCGCGCCGCTCGCGGCCGGCGTCGTGCTCCTCGTACGCCGGCGCTCCCGCGCGGCCGCGCGGCCGCCCGCGCGCGTCGCGGAGTACCTCGGGGTCGCCGTCGCGGCCGTCGTCGTCGGCGTCGTCGCGCTGCGCGGCATCGGCGACTGGACGCACATCAGCCAGACCTACGACGCCGTCTTCCACCTCAACGCGGCGGCGTACATCGCGCAGACGGGCGAGGCGTCGTCCTTCCGGCTGTACTCCATCTCGATCGACGGCGGCGGGGTCCAGTTCTACCCCGCCGTATGGCACTCGCTCGTCGCGCTCGTCGCCGAGACGAGCGGAGCCTCCATCCCCGTCGCCACGAACGCCGCGTGGCTCGCGGTCGCCGGGGTCGTGTGGCCCGCCGCGATCGCGGGCCTCACGCGGCGGATCGCCGGGAGCGGGTCCGCGCTCCTTGGCGCGACCGCGGCGATCGTCTCGGCCCTCTTCACAGCCTTCCCATACCTGCTGCTGGACTGGGGCACGCTCTACCCGATGGGGCTCGCGTACGCGATCCTGCCGGTCGGCGTCGATATCGCCCTCGTGCTCGTCCCCGCCCTCTTCGCCCCCGGCCCCGGGTCCGCCGCGCGCTGGCTGCGAGCGCACGCGCTCGCGCTCGTCGCGGCCGCCGTGTGGCTCACCGCCGCCGCGCTCAGCCACCCGCGCTCGCTCTTCAGCCTCATGCTCGTCGTCGGCCCGCTCCTGCTCGCCTCCCTCGGCGCGTGGGCCGTGCGCGACCGCGGCGACCGGCGCCACGTCGTTCGCGTGCGCCGCGTGCTCGGCGCGATCGCGACGACGTGCGTCGTCGTGGCCGGCGCGGGAGCGTGGTACGTGTTCCGCACCTACGACCTCGCGGCTCGTCCCATCTCCGACCACCTCAACGGGGGCCCCGCGACGGCGCACCAGGGCCTGCTCGTCTCGCTCCTCCAGCCGCTCGAGCTCGCCCCCGTCGCGAGCCCGACGGAGACGCCCCTGCCGCCGCAGTGGGTGCTCGCGGCGCTCACGCTCCTCGGGCTCGTCCTGCTCGCCCGGCGCCGGTCGACTCGCTGGATCGTCGCTGCGTACGTGCTCGTCGTGCTGCTCTACGCGCTCGCCGCGGGATCGAACAGCGACCTCGCGAAGCTCGCGACGGGCCTGTGGTACAAGGACAAGTACCGCCTCGCCTCCCTCCTGCCGCTCGTCGCCGTGCCCGCGACCGTCGTCGCGCTGCACTGGCTCCTCGTTCGCGCCCGGGCCGTGCTGCGCGCCCGGGGCGCGGTCCTCGCGCTCGCCGGCGCGGCCACCGTCGCCTCCGTGCTCGCGGCCGTGCTCGTCGGATCGCCCCTGCGCTCGATGAGCGCGGCCATCTCCGACGTCTTCCGCCTCGGCGTCCACAAGGATGGCGCCCTCGTCGACCGGGATGAGTACGCCCTGCTCGCCGAGCTCCCGCGCCTCGTGCCGCACGGGGCCGTCGTCGCCGGCAACCCGTGGAACGGGTCGACGCTCTCCTGGGCGCTCGGCTCGCGCCAGTCCCTGTTTCCCCACCTCACGGGGGTGTGGTCGCCCCCGCAGCTCGTGATCGCGAGCCGGCTCGACCAGGCGCTCGCCGATCCGAGCGTGTGCCGCGCAGCCGCGCAGCTCCACGTCGAGTACGTCGTCGACGACCCCGAGCTGCTGTGGGGAGGGGCGCCCGAGGCGCAGCTTTATTCCGGCATCTCGCGCGCCGCCTCAACCCCAGGCGTGCTCACCCCGCTCGCCCGGCGCGGGCACACGACACTCTTCGAGCTCACGGCATGCCGCGGATGAGCAGCCCGCCCGGACGATCGCGAGCGGTTAGCATGTGGTGGTTCCCCGTCCGACCGAAGGATACCGATGCCCACATATGACCGGCTCGTCCGATGGGCGTGGACGGCGCTCGTACGGTACGCGCTCAAGTTCGGCGTCATCGGGATCGTCGGCTACGTCGTCGACGTCGGCGTGTTCAACCTGCTGCTGCTCGGTGCGGGCCCGCGCGCGCCGTTCTTCGAGGAGCCGCTCGGCGCGAAGATCGTCTCGGTGACGGTCTCGACGCTCGTCACGTGGTTCGGGAACCGGTACTGGACCTTCCGCGAGCACCGCCGCCGCAACGTCGTGCTCGAGCTGCTCGAGTTCGCCGCGGTCGCCGTGGGCGGCCTCGCCATCGGCCTCCTGTGCCTGTGGACCTCGCACTACGTGCTCGGCCTGCGGAGCCTTCTCGCCGACAACATCTCCTCGAACGTCGTCGGCCTCATCCTCTCGACGATCTTCCGCTTCGTGCTCTACCGGTACTGGGTCTACGGGCACCACCGCAAGGACGGCCTCACGGCGACACAGCACCGCGCGGAGGCCGCGGCCCTCGCGATCTTCGAGGACGAGGACGCGGTCAACGAGACCGCCCGGTAGCGCAAGCGGCGCCCGCTCGCAGACTACAATCGGACCGGCTTCCGCCTCGGGGAAGCGTGCCCGCGAGAAAGGCTTTCGTGACCGATTCCGTCCCCCCGCTGGATCTGCGCGGCTTCACGAGGCCCGGACAGGGATCCGGGCTCTTCGACGTCATCCGGCGTCGGTACCTCCTCTCGCTCATCGTGCGCAAGGACGTGGGCGTGCGATACCGGGGCTCAGTACTCGGCTGGATCTGGTCGTACGTCAAGCCGGCGTTCCAGTTCGTCGTCTTCTTCTTCGCGCTCGGGGTCTTCCTCCGGCTCAACAACTCGACCGAGGTCTATCCGGTCTATCTCTTCTCCGGCATGATCCTCGTGAACCTCTTCAACGAGGCGTTCTCCAACTCCACGCGCTCGCTCGTGGACAACGGGGCACTCATCAAGAAGATCTTCCTGCCGCGCGAGCTCTTCCCCGTCTCGGCGACGATCGTCGCGATCATCAACTTCCTGCCGCAGGCGCTCGTGACGCTCATCGTGTGCCTGTTCGTGGGATGGCATCCCACGCTCGTCAAGATCGTCGGCCTGTTCGTCGCGCTCGCGATCGTGCTCGTGCTCGCGACGGGGCTAGGCATGCTCTTCGGCGCCATGAACGTCTCGTTCCGCGACTCGCAGAACTTCGTCGAGCTCATCGTCATGGTCGTCACGTGGGCCTCGCCCGTGCTCTACCCGTGGACGGCGGTGCGCTCGGTCCTCCCGCCGTGGCTCCTGGAGGCCTACCTGCTGAACCCGATCACGAGCGCCGTCGAGCTCTTCCATGCCGGATTCTGGTATCCCACGACGAGCGGCGCGCCCGAGCTGCCCCCGCACCTCATGCTCAACGCGCTCGTCGGGCTCGCGGTCTCGATCCTCCTGCTCGGCGTGGGACAGCTCGTCTTCAAGCGATTCGAGGGGCGCTTTGCCCAGGACCTCTGACACCACGACCCACGCGCCGCGCATCTACCTGCGGAACGTGAGCAAGCGCTTCCGCCTGCGCCACACGCACTCCTTCAAGGAGTCGTTCATCGCCGCCCTGCGCGGCAAGCAGCTCAGCACGAGCTTCGACGCGCTCCACGACGTCAACGCCGTCATCGGCGAGGGCGAGTCCGTCGCCCTCCTCGGGTTCAACGGATCGGGCAAGTCGACGCTGCTCAAGCTCATCTCCGGCGTGCTCGTGCCCGACGACGGCGACGTGCTCACGCGCGGCCGCATCGCAGGCCTCATCGAGGTCGGCGCGGGCTTCCACCCCGACCTCTCCGGCCGCGAGAACGTGTACCTCAACGGCGCGATCCTCGGCATGACGCGCGCGGAGATCGACGCGCGATTCGACGAGATCGTCACGTTCAGCGAGATCGAGCAGTTCATCGACACGGAGGTCAAGCACTACTCCTCGGGCATGTTCCTGCGCCTCGCGTTCTCCGTCGCGATCCACACCGAGGTCGACGTGCTGCTCGTGGACGAGATCCTCTCCGTCGGCGACGAGCCGTTCCAGCGCAAGTGCCTCGCGAAGATCCGCGAGCTGCAGCGCGCCGGCAAGACGATGGTCGTCGTGAGCCACGACCTCGAGATGGTGTCGAGCCTGTGCGGGCGCGGCATCCTCCTCGAGCACGGCCGCGTCGTGTTCGACGGCGACTCGAAGGACGCGGTGAGCCTCATGCGCAGCCGCTGACGGTAGCCTCGAACCCACCATGACAACTCTCCGGGTGATCGTCGACGCCGTCCTCGACACCGCCTCACCCGGCATCGCGCGCTACGCGGAGGAGCTCACGCGCGAGCTCATCGCGACCGCCCCGCGCGGGTGCACCGTCGAGGGCTTCGTGTCGGCGTGCACGGACGCCGCGTACGCCGACCTCGAGTCTCGCTTGCCCGGCCTCGTCGGACTGCACAAGAGCGCGCTCGGCCGGCGCGAGCTCTCATTCGCGTGGCAGCACGGCTTCGCGCCCATGCCGCCGGGCGACATGATCCACGCGCCGAGCCTGCTCGCGCCGCTCACCAAGCACGACCGGCGCGCCGGGGACCAGCAGGTCGTCGCGACGATCCACGATGCGACCGCATGGACGCATCCCGAGCTCGTCCCCTCGCGCGTCGCGGCGTGGCAGCGCGCGATGGCGCGCCGGGCGCAGCGCCACGCCGATGCGATCGTCGTGCCGACGCACGCCGTCGCCGAGGAGCTCTCCGCCTACGTCGACTTCGGCGAGCGCGTGCGCGTCATCAGTGCGGGCGTGAGCGCGCGCATGAAGCTCCCGCGGGACCACGAGGCGCGAGCGGTGGCTCTCGGGCTGCCCGAGCGCTACGTGTTCGCGCACGGCTCGACGGCGCCGCGCAAGGGGCTCGAGGAGCTCGTGCACGCGATGGCGCTCACGCGCACGGCCCTGCCGCTCGTGCTCGCGATCGGCGACCCGGAGTAGCGGCCGCGCGTCGAGGAGCTCGTGGGCCAGACGGGCCTCGCCGAGCGCGTGCTCCTGCTCGGACGCCTCGCCGACGCCGACCTCGCGACCGCGATCGCGCGGTCGAACGTTTTCGTACAGCCGAGCATCGCGGAGGGCCTCGGGCTCTCCGTCATCGAGGCGATGAGCCTCGGGGCTCCCGTCGTGCACGCCGACGTCCCCGCACTGCTCGAGATCGCGGCCGACGCGGGCCACGTCGTCGCGCGCGAGGACCGCGCGAGCTACCCGCAGCGTCTCGCGGCCGCGATCGACGAGGTCGTCGAGGACGCGGCACTCGCCGAGCGCTTGAGCGTCGAGGGCGTCGATCGCGCGAAGGTCTTCACCTGGCGCGACTCGGCGGAGAAGGTCTGGGCGCTGCACGCCGATCTGTGACGCTCGCACCCCATGGAGCTCGTCCGCACGGTGTGCGCTTCCCAAAACGAAGGAGTACGGGCGCTGCGAGGTAAGCGAACGCGTCTTGAGGCGGCTCAGGCCTCCGAAGTCCTTCGTTTTCGGGTCTCCCGCGGCTGCGTCTCCTTCGTTGTCGGGTCGCCCGCCCCGCCGACGTGCGGCGCTCCTTGCGACCGGCGTCGGGCATCCCGCCCGCCTGCTCAGCCGCGCGGGGCCGCCGAGGCGGGCGTGAGGAAGGCCGCCACATCGGAGCGGATCCTCGCGAAGTCCGGATGGTCCGGCTCGTATCCGGCCGCCGGCACGAGGTCGAGCGTCTTCGTCGGCTGGCCGCGGGCCTTCATTCCGAGGTCGACGAACCGGGAGAGCATCGGCTGCGGGATGTCCGTCGTCGCGAGCGCCGCGCTCGCCTTCGCGACGGCCTGGAAGCGCAGGAGCAGGTTCTGCGGGTCGACCTGCTTGAGCACGGCCTCCTCCACCTGCCGCTGGCGGGCCATGCGGTCGTAGTCGCTCGTGCCGTGGCGGGCGCGCGCGTACCACAGCGCCGTGATGCCGTCCATGTGCTGCGGCCCCGGCTCGATCCAGCGCTTGACGCCCACGGGCTGCCCCGCCGCGTTGACGCCGCCGCCGAACGGATAGCGGCCCGTCGAGTCGACGTCGATGCCGCCGAGGGCGTCGATGAGGTCGACGAACCCGACCATGTCGATGAGCACGTAGTACTGGATCGTGATGCCGAGCACGCCCTCGACGGCGTCCTCGGTCGCCTCGATGCCGGGCCGGCTCTTCTGCTTGACCGCGTCCGGATAGAGCTCGGGATGGTCCTCGCCGTACGTGTAGAGCGCGTTGACGAGGCAGTCGTCGCCGCAGTCGTAGCCGTCAGGGAACGCGGACCACAGCGGCGACCCCTTTGCGAACTGCACGTCCTGGAGGTTGCGCGGGATGCCGACCATCGAGACCTGCCCCGTCGTCGCGTCGATGCTCACCACCGAGATGCTGTCCGGCCTCAGGCCGATGTGGTCGGGGTCGGCGTCGCCGCCGAGCAGGAGGATGTTGTAGCGACCGTCGACGGGCGCGGCGACCTGACCGCCCGAGAAGACGTCCGAGAGCAGCCCGCGCAGGCTCCCCGTGACCGAGGCCGTGTAGCCGGCCGTGCCGGCCACGACGACGAGCGCGACGATCGCGAGGGCGGCGACGGCCGGACGCGCGGGCGGCGCCGCGCGCACGAGGCGCGCGAGGCGGAGCGTGTCGAGCGTGAGCACGACCCACAGCACGGCGTAGAAGACGAGGAGCACCTGCAGGATCCACAGCGCGACGACGCTCGTCGCGATCTGCGTGAGCAGCGGGCGCCAGAAGATCGCGACGACGATCCCGACCACGAGCAGCGCCCACAGCAGGAGCGTCGTCGCGAGCCCGAAGCGCCCGAGGCGCCGGTTGCCGGCGAGCGCTTGCGCCGATCCGGGGATGAGGATGTTGAGGCCCACGAGCCACCACGCGCGCTTGGTCATGAGGTCGCGGTTCCGCGTGTCGGGGAACCGGACGATGCTCGTCGAGCTCACAGCCTCGCCTTGAGCGCGGCGCTCTTCTCGGCGACGACACGCTCGAGCCCGGCGGCGAGCTCGGCGAGCCGCGCGGCCACGCGCTCGTCGGAGGTCGAGAGGATGCGCGCGGCGAGGATGCCCGCGTTGCGCGCCCCGCCGATCGAGACGGTCGCGACGGGCACGCCCGCCGGCATCTGCACGATCGAGAGCAGCGAGTCGAGCCCGTCGAGCCGCGCGAGCGGCACGGGCACGCCGATGACGGGCAGCGTCGTGACGGACGCGAGCATGCCGGGCAGGTGTGCCGCGCCGCCCGCTCCCGCGATGAGCACGCGGATGCCCCGCTCGCGCGCCGACGAGCCGAACTCGATCATCGCGTGCGGCGTGCGGTGGGCCGAGACGACCTCGACCTCGTGCGGCACGCCGAGCTCGTCGAGCGCGGACGCGGCGTCCGCCATGACCGTCCAATCGGAGTCGGAGCCCATGACGACGGAGACGATCGGCTTCGGCACGTCAGCCATGGTAGGCGGAGTCACCGGAAGGAGTCTGTCACGGCACGCGCGCGTGCCGCGACCTCCTCGCGATCGGCGCCCCACGCCGTCGCGTGCCCGATCTTGCGGCCGGGGCGCGGCTCCTTGCCGTAGAGGTGCAGCTTGACGTCGGGCGCCGAGAGCGCGGCAGGGTACCGCTCGTCGAGCGTGCCCGTCGTGGGGCCGCCGAGGATGTTGACCATGACGGTCACGGGCTCGCGCGCGCGCGTCGAGCCAAGCGGCAGGTCGAGCACGGCGCGCAGGTGCTGCTCGAACTGGCTCGTGACGGCGCCCTCGATGCTCCAGTGGCCGCTGTTGTGCGGACGCATCGCGAGCTCGTTGACGAGCACGCGGCCGTCGCGCGTCTCGAACAGCTCGACCGCGAGCATGCCCGTGACGTCGAGCTCGCGCGCGATCGTCTCGGCGATCGCGCGCGCCTCCTCGTCCGCCGTCGTCCCCGGCGCGGGCGCGACGACCTCGGCGCACACGCCGCCGCGCTGCACGGTCTCCACGAGCGGGTACGCCGCGATCTCGCCCGAGGGGCGCCGCGCGACCTGCTGCGCGAGCTCCCGCCGGAAGTCGACGAGCTCCTCGACGAGGAGCGCACCGGGGTTGCCGTCCTCGGAGAGCGCCGCGAACCAGTCGACCGCGTCCGCCGCCGACCGCACGACGCGCACGCCCCGCCCGTCGTACCCGCCGCGCGCGGTCTTGAGCACGCCCGCGCCCCCGTGCGCGTCGAGGAACTCCTGCAGGCCGCGTTCGTCCGTCACGCGCGCCCACGCGGGACTGGGCAGCCCGAGCTCGCTCACGCGCTCGCGCATGCGCAGCTTGTCCTGCGCGAACTCGAGCGCGTGGGGACCGGGACGCACGGGCACGCCCGCGGCGACGAGGCGCGCGAGCACGGGCTGCGGCACGTGCTCGTGGTCGAAGGTCACGACGTCGACGCCCGAGGCGAAGCGGAGCACCGTCTCGACGTCGAGGTAGTCGCCCACCTCATGCGGCGCGATCGTCGCCGACCCGTCCGCCGTCTCCGCGAGCACGCGCACGCGGACGCCGAGGGCCACCGCGGGCGGGAGCATCATGCGGGCGAGCTGTCCTCCACCGATCACTCCGACGGTGAGCGTCACGCATCCTCCCGGTTCAGCCTTGTGCCGCGCGGCTAGACTGCCTGCCGCCCCTCCATCCTCGTACATGGACAGGATCCGCATGCGCCAGCTCGTCCGCCAGCTGCTCCAGTTCGCCCTCGTGGGCGGCGTGGGCTTCGTCGTGGACGTGGGGGTCTTCAACGCGCTGCGCGTGACGGTCCTCTCCCCCGAGCGCGTGCACGAGGGGCCTCTTCTGGCGAAGGTCGTCTCGACGATCCTCGCGATCGGCTGCAACTGGATCGGCAACCGCTACTGGACGTTCGCGAGCGAGCGGCGCGTGCACGCCGCGCGCGAGGGCGTCGAGTTCGCGATCGTGAGCGTCGTGGGACTCTCGATCGGGCTCGCGTGCCTCGGCGTGTAGCACTACGTGCTCGGGTTCACGAGCGTGCTGGCCGACAACATCTCCTCGAACGTCGTCGGCCTCGTGCTCGGCACGGCCTTCCGCTTCGCGCTCTACAAGTGGTGGGTGTTCGCGCCGCACCGCGGCGGCGGATCGGGCGGCCCGCGCGTGCCTCCCGGCGCCCGTGCCGGCGGGGCGGACGCGCCCTCCGACGCCGGCCCGGCCCTGCCTGGCGGCCGCGCCGCCGATGGGACGAGCGCGGTCGGCTGAACGCGCGGCGCCCGCTCCGCGATCAGCGCACGCCCCACCGCACGGTCTCGTCCGGCGGTCGGCTCTCCTCCTGCTGGCGCCGCGCGCCGATCACGGTCGCGTTCTCCTCCATGAGCTCGGAGAGGGCCGCCTGCACGAGTCGCGCGTGCGGCACGTCGTGCAGCACGACGGGGTTCTCGAGCCCTGTGTTGATGCTCACGGTGCCGCTGCCGAACAGGGACTGCAGGCCCGCGGTGCGCACCGTCACGTCGTAGCCCCGACTGTGCAGGATCTCGCGCCGCTGACGCACGAGCAGCCCGCTGCGCAGCACGATGCGCCGCGTCGTGATCGTATAGTTGCGCGCGAGCCAGGACAGCAGCGGCAGGAGCCAGAGCACGATCGCGAGCACGAGGCCGAGGCCCGCGGCGGCGAGGCCGATCCAGGACGTGCGGTACGCGGAGAAGACGTAGACGGACGCCCCGGCGATCGCGATGAGGGCGACGCTCGGCCAGAACAGGGCGCGCGCGTGCGGCCGCAGGCGCGCGACCACCGTCTCCGCAGGACGCCCCTCAGCCGACATGCCTCATTCATACCTCAGATGGGTCACGTCGCCGGCGGACACGGCCAGGACTCGCCCGTCCGCATGCACGCGCACCTCGAGCCGACCGTCCGCGTCGATCCCGAGCGCGAGCCCGCGCGCGCGCCGGCCGCCCGGGAGCTCGACGCGCACCTCGCGGCCGAGGGTCGAGCAGCGGTCGGCGACCGCCGCCGCGAGGCCGCTCGCGCGCGCGTCGCCGCGCGCCGCGAGAAGCGCGCCGTAGAGGCCGCGCAGCTCGCGCAGGTAGCCCGCGAGCACGCGATCGACGAGCTCGTCGCCGCGCTCGCGCGCGCCGCACAACGCAAGGGAAGTCGAGACGGGCGTGGGCAGGCGATCGGCGGGGATCGTGAGGTTGACGCCCGAGCCGAGCACGACGGACCCATCCGGCTCGAGCTCGGCGAGCACGCCGCACGCCTTGCGACCGTCCACGAGCACGTCGTTGGGCCACTTGAGGCTCACGTCCCGATCGACGAGCGCGCCGATCGAGCGCGCCATCGCGAGCCCCGCGAGCAGCGGCAGCCAGCCGTGGCCGCTCGCGCCGACGCGCTCGCGATCCGGCCGCAGAAGCACCGACGCCGCGAGCGCCTCGCCCGGCGGCGCGATCCACTGCCGGCCGAGCCGTCCCCTCCCCGCCGTCTGCTCGGTCGTGAGCACGACCGTGAACTCGTCGCTCTCGGACGCGATCGCCGCGAGCTCGTCGTTCGTCGACGCCGTGCGCTCGAGCACGACGAGTCGGGCGAGCGCGGCGCTGCGGGGCAGGTCCACGACTATCCCGCGGGGCGCCGCGGCTCGAGCTCGAGGTCCTCGACCGCGCGCCGCGCGCGCAGCGACCGTCGCGTGCGCCGCAGCACGCGGTACACCGAGCGCGCGGGGTAGCCGACGAGCAGGATGAGGCGCCCGCTGATCGTCGTGTCGTACGGGCCGAGCGCGCGCTTGCGGTCCCATACCTGCCGCAGCGGTCCGCCGAGGCGGCCCGCGTAGAGCGGACGGAGCGGGAACGGGCCGGCCTCGCGCCGCGCGAGAGCGCGCTCGATCGCCTCGATCCAGTCGTTCTCCGCGGGGTCGTGGAAGTAGTTGTCGTCGAGCCAGCCCGGGTGTGGGCGGCGGAACCGACCGGCGATGAGCTCCTCGGAGCCCGCGAGCAGGTCGCTGCCGACGAAGACGAGGTTGATGAGGCGTGCGCTCACGCCGAAGTCGTCGAGCGCGATGACGGGCACGCCGAGCGCGGCCGCCTCGATCGCGGCCGTCGAGCTCACCGTGACGAGCACCGCCGCGTTCTCGAGGTGCTCGGCCATCGACCCCGTCGAGACGACGAGGTTGGCGGGACGATCCGCGAGCCCCTCGAGCAGGCGGTCGAAAGGATACCGCTCGGCGTGCGTCTGCTGCTCGCCCGCTGCCGCGCGCAGCTTGATGACGACGCGGTACTCGGGATGCGCGCGCGCGGTCTGCGCGAGCCACTCGAGCACGTGCATGCGGTCGGTGAGCGTCGCGGGGACCTTCGCCTGCGCCGCGAAGACGACGTCGGTGCCGCCCGTGCGCGCCTCCCGCCGCTCGGGCAGGAACGGGAGCGTCGCGAGGCCGAAGTCCTGTTCCACGCCCATGCGCTCGGCGAGCTCGCGGAACTCCCGCACCTCGCGCTTGGAGTGCAGCAGCACGACGTCGGTCTGCGAGCGGAACGAGAGCGCCTTGCGCGTGGGCGGGATCGAGATGCCCGGCAGGCCTGTGACGAAGACCGGCCGGCGCGCTGTCGACTTCGTGATGCTCCGCACGACCACCCGCAGGATGGGCCCGCGCAGCGACAGGAGCACGATGTCGGGCGCCTCGACCGCGGCACGATCGGCGAGCTCCGCGAGCTCGAGCACGGGCACGCGATCGGGGCGGATCGACGTGCCGGCGAGCGCTGCCGCGAGCTGCTCGGCGCTCGGGCCCACGGGGGTGGCGATGAGCACGAAGCTCTTCAGCCACTCCGGGGGCATGCGCTCGAGCACCGCGGCGCCCCACTTGACGTACGAGTCGGCGTCGGCGATCGCGAGGACCCTCACCATGCGTCCCCCCGCCCCTGCCGGAGCATCCCGCGCCCGCCGGCTCAGGCGCCGACGCGGCGGAGCTTGGAGAGCGGCGCCTCCTCGCCCGGCATGACGCGCTTGACGCCGTCGCCCATCGCCTCGCCGATGATGCGGATGTCGCGCACGAGGTGGATGAACCCCTGCGGCTCGAGCGATGCCGCGTGGTCGGAGCCCCACATCGTGCGGTCGAGCGTGATGTGGCGCTCGACCATGACCGCACCGAGCGCGACGGCCGCGAGCGAGATCTGCAGGCCGCGCTCGTGGCCCGAGTAGCCGATCGGCACGCCGGGGTAGCGCTCGCGGAGAGCCGGGATCATCCGCAGGTTCGCCTCCTCGGGCGGCAGCGGGTAGGTCGAGGTCGCGTGCAGGATGACGAGGTTGTCGGTGCCGAGCACGTCGACGGCGCGGTCGATCTGCTCGTACGTCGACATGCCCGTCGAGAGGATGACGGGCTTGCCCGTCGCCGCGATGCGCTTGAGGAGCCCGATGTCGGTGACCGACGCCGAGGCGACCTTGTGCGCGACGACGCCGAGCTCCTCGAGGAAGTCGACGGAGGGCTCGTCCCACGGGGAGGCGAACCAGTGCAGGCCCTTCATGGTCGCGTAGTCGCCGATCTCGACGTACTGGTCGTGGTCGAACTCGACGCGGTAGCGGTACTCGAGGTACGTCATGGTGCCCCACGGCGTGTCGCGGGGCGTGTTCTTCATGTGCTCGGGCGTCGAGATCTCGGGCGTGCGCTTCTGGAACTTGACCGCTTGCGCGCCCGCCTCCGCGGCGACGTCGATGAGCCTCTTCGCGATCTCGACGTCACCGTTGTGATTGAGCCCGATCTCGGCGATCACGTAGACCGGTTCGCCCTCTCCGACGGGCACTCCGCCGATCGTCACGCTCATGGTTCCTCCTTCTCGGTGCGGGATCTCAGGATTCGCTCGGCCAGCTCGCGCACGGCGCCGTGCCCGCCTTTCCGGGTGAGCACGAGTCGCGACGCCGCGACGACCTCGGGGTGCGCGTCGGCCACGGCGACCGGCCATCCCACGAGCCGCATGCAGCCGAGGTCGTTGACGTCGTTGCCGAGGTAGGCGATCCGCTCGAGGTCGAGTCCCTTCTCCCTGGCCCAACGGACGAGCGCCCCCGCCTTCTCGTCGACTCCCTGCTGCACGTCGACCCGCAGCTTACGCGCCCTCGCTTCGACTACCCTGTTCGTCTCCTTGGACAGCACCAAGACGGGCACGCCTGCCGTGCGCAGGAACTCGATCCCCATGCCGTCGGATCGGTTCGCGGCGACGAGCTCCTCGCCGCCCGCCCCCACGTACACGCGGTCGTCGGTGTGGACGCCGTCGAAGTCGGTCACGAGCGCGTCGACGTCGACGGGCGCGGGCACGTCGAGCAGCGGCGCGATCGCGCGTGCTAGCTCGAGCTGGTGCTCGTCGTCGATCTCGATCGCCCGCCGCTCGTCGGTGCGCGCGACGCCCACGCGGCCGAAGAAGCGGAAGCCCGCCGCGCGGAAGCCCGCCGTCCGCATGACGTAGAAGGCGCCCGTCTCCTGGTAGTGCGGCTCGCGGTCCTGACGCCGGGGACGGAAGGAGTGGTCATGGTTGACCCCCGCTGCGCCGTCGGGGGTCTCCCGCCAGAGGAAGGCGTAGGTCTCGAACGCCGAGAACACGACGTCCTCGCGGCCGTCCCGCACGCGCGCGATCGCCGCGTCGAGCTCGAGCGGGTCGACGAAGGGCGAGGTCGCCTGCAGGAAGACGAGGACCTCCGGCTCCTCCTCGAGCTGGTCGATCGCGTGCAGGAGCGCAGCCTCCGAGGTCGCGGTGTCGCTCGCGAGCTCGGCGGGACGCCGCACGATCTCCGCGCCGGCGGCCCGTGCGACGTGCGCGATCGCGTCGTCGTCCGTGGAGACGAGCACGCGGTCGACGGACGGCGTCGCGAGCGCCGCGGACACCGCACGAGCGACGAGCGGCACTCCGCCGACACGGCGGAGGTTCTTGCCCGGAACGCCCTTGGACCCCCCACGCGCGGGCACGACGGCGACGACGCTCACTCGCCCTCCCGGATGGCTCGACGCTAGCCTCCGACGGTCACTGTGCGCACCCGCCCACGCTAGCGGCACGCGCGGTGCGCGATCGCGCGACGGCCTCGAGCGGCGCGGATCGTGAGGCAACGGTGACCTCCCCTCTCCGCCCCGTCCCGTGGTCTCGACCAACGCATCCGCGCGGATTATGGAGGTTTCCGACAAGGGGTACCGGTGGGTACCCGTCAGTACAGTGAATCGGTGACCGCGGAGGAGACCCCCACCCTCGACCTGTCGACGACGGCAGGCAAGCTCGCCGACCTCAAGGCGCGCTATCACGAGGCCGTCACGGCGAGCGGTCAGGCGGCGATCGAGAAGCAGCACGCCAAGGGGAAGAAGACGGCGCGAGAGCGCATCGACGCACTGCTCGACCACGGCTCCTTCGTCGAGCTCGACGAGTTCGTGCGGCACCGCACGCACGCCTTCGGCATGGAGAAGAAGCGCCCCTACGGCGACGCCGTCGTCACCGGTCTCGGCACCATCCACGGCCGCCAGGTCGCCGTCTACTCGCAGGACTTCACGATCTTCGGCGGCTCCCTCGGCGAGGTCGCCGGGGAGAAGATCGTCAAGGTCATGGACCACGCGCTGAAGACCGGCGTGCCGATCATCGGCCTCCTCGACTCCGGCGGCGCGCGGATCCAGGAGGGCGTCGTCGCGCTCGGGAA
>JAATFA010000027.1 GCA_015655445.1 Actinomycetales bacterium
CGCCGTCCTTGTGGGCCGTGATCGGCTGCTCCATCTTCACCGCCTCGAGCACGAGCACGAGGTCGCCCTTGACGACGGCGTCCCCCTCCGCGACGGCGACCTTCACGACCGTCGCCTGCATGGGCGCGACGACGGACGACCCCGTCGCGGTCGCGACCGTCGCCCCGCCCCGGCGGCGCGGCGGCGCCGGGAGCGCGCGCTCGGCCGCTGCCGAGCCGGGCAGGATGCGATCCGGCAGCGCGACCTCGAGGCGCTTGCCCTCGACCTCGACGACGACCGTGCGCCGCTGCGGCGGGGGAGCGACGGGCTCGAGCTCGCCGCTCCACGGCTCGATGTCGTTGACGAACTCCGTCTCGATCCAGCGTGTGTGCACGCGGAAGGGCTCGTCCGTGAACGCGGGATCGCGCACGACGGCGCGGTGGAACGGCAGCACGGTCGGCAGGCCGGCGATCTCGAACTCGTCGAGCGCACGGCGCGCGCGCTCGAGCGCGTCGGCGCGCGAGCGGCCCGTGACGATGAGCTTCGCGAGAAGCGAGTCGAACGCGCCGCTCACGACGTCGCCGGTCGTGACACCCGAGTCGACGCGCACGCCGGGGCCCCCGGGCACGCGGAAGACGTGCAGCGCGCCCGGCATGGGCAGGAAGTTCATGCCCGGGTCCTCGCCGTTGATGCGGAACTCGATCGAGTGGCCGCGCGGCTCGGGGTCGTCGTAGTCGAGCACGCCGCCCTCGGCGAGGCGGAACTGCTCGCGCACGAGGTCGATCCCCGTGACCTCCTCGGACACGGGGTGCTCGACCTGCAGCCGCGTGTTCACCTCGAGGAAGGACACCGTGCCGTCCTGGCCGACGAGGAACTCGCACGTGCCCGCGCCGAGGTACCCGACCTCGCGCAGGATCGCCTTCGACGCCGTGTAGAGGGCCTCCCGCTGCGACTCGGCGAGGAAGGGTGCGGGCGCCTCCTCGACGAGCTTCTGGTGGCGACGCTGGAGCGAGCAGTCGCGCGTGGACACGACGACGACGTTGCCGAAGCGGTCCGCGAGGCACTGCGTCTCGACGTGTCGCGGGCGGTCGAGGTACTTCTCCACGAAGCACTCGCCGCGGCCGAACGCCGCGATCGCCTCGCGCGTGGCCGACTCGAAGAGCTCCGGCACCTCCTCGCGCGTGCGCGCGACCTTGAGCCCGCGTCCGCCGCCGCCGAACGCGGCCTTGATGGCGACGGGGAGGCCGTGCTCGTCGGCGAACGCGAGCACCTCCTCGGTGCTGCTCACGGGCTCGAGCGTTCCGGGGGCGAGGGGCGCGCCGACCTTCTGTGCGACGTGGCGCGCGGAGACCTTGTCGCCGAGGCGTTCGATCGCCTCGGGGGAGGGCCCGATCCAGATGAGGCCCGCGGCGAGCACGGCGCGTGCGAAGTCGGCGTTCTCGGCGAGGAAGCCGTATCCGGGGTGCACGGCGTCGGCGCCCGAGCGCCGTGCGACGGAGAGGAGCTTGTCGACCACGAGGTACGTCTCGGCGCTCGTCGTTCCCCCGAGTGCGTAGGCCTCGTCGGCGAGTCTCACGTGCCGCGCGTCGCGGTCCTGGTCGGCATAGACGGCGACCGAGAGGATGCCGGCGTCCTTCGCGGCGCGGACGACGCGCACGGCGATCTCGCCCCTGTTCGCGACGAGGACCTTGGTGATGCGAGGCATGGTCCTCTCAGACTACCGGCGGCTCGCGAGCGTATTTTGGCGCGGGGCGACAGAAAGGCGCGCGGTTCGCTGGCGATGCGCCACAACCCGCGGCGCCACGGAGCGTCCGGTCGCGTGCGGCGCGGGGCCGCGTGCGGCGCGCCCGGCGCGCCCCGCGCCCCGCGCGCAGCCCGGATGCGCCGGCGTGTCTGGCGTGCGCGCCCGGAATGACGGGCGCGCAGCCCGGACACGCCGGCGCATGCGGCTCAGCTCGGCCGGCCGGGGATGCGGTTCCACAGCTCGTGCCACTGCACCCCGAACCGCAGCAGGAGTCGGCGCACGGTCGCGAGGGAGAGGCCGACGACGGCGTGCGGGTCTCCCTCGACCCGGTCGATGTACGCTCCGCCGAGGCTGTCGATCGTGAACGCCCCCGCGACCCGCAGCGGCTCCCCCGTGCCGACATAGGCGGCGATCTCGTCGTCGCCCAGGTCGTCGGCGAAGCGCACGATCGCGGACACGACGGCGCCCGCCGCCTCACGCGTCCGCCCACCGCGGTGGTCGATGAGCCAGTGGCCCGAGTGCAGCACGCCCTCGCGGCCACGCTGGAGCATCCACCGCTCGAAGGCGACCTCGGGCCGGTGCGGCTTGCCGTAGACGACGCCGTCGAGCTCGAACGCGGAGTCCCCGCCGAGCACGAAGCCGTCGATGCGCGCGGATGCGTCCTCCGCCTCGACGACCGCCTCGGCCTTGCGACGCGCGAGCAGCTCGACCATCGCGGCGGCGCCGAGGGGGCCGGCCGCCGCGACGACGGCCTCCTCGTCGACGCCCGGGCTCAGCAGGATCGGCTCGACCCCCGCGGCGCGCAGCGTGGCGAGACGGGCGGGCGAGGTCGAGGCGAGATAGAGGCGCACCAGGCTCCTATGCTCGAAGGATGGGAGTCGCTGGTCTAGAGCTCGACCTGACGGTTACCACGCTAGCCCATGGCGGAGCGGGCATTGCGCGCGCGGACGGCCGCGTGGTGTTCGTCTCCGACGCGATACCGGGGGAGCGCGTCATCGCGCGCGTGACCGACGACTCCCGGAGGAGCTTCCTGCGTGCGGCGACGGTGCGCGTGCTCGAGCCGAGCGAGCACCGCCGGCCGCACGTGTGGCCGGAGGCGGGGCTCGAGCGCGACCCCGCCGAGCGGGCGGGCGGCGCCGAGCTCGGCCACGTCGAGCTCGGACACCAGCGCGTGCTCAAGGCGTGCGTTCTGCGCGAGTCGCTCGCGCGCATGGCGGGACTCGCGAGCGACGTCGAGGTCGAGGCCCTCCCCGGCGAGGCGGACGGCACGGGATGGCGCACGCGCGTGACCCTGCACGTCGACGCGAGCGGGCGGCCGGGCCCGTACGCCGCGCGCTCGCACCGCGTCGTCGCCGTGCGGGACCTGCCGCTCGCCGTCCCGGAGCTGCGCGCCCTCGGTCTGCTCGAGGAGCGCTTCCCGGGCGTCGATCGTGTCGAGGCGATCGCGCCGAGCGTCGGGGCGCCCCGCATCGTCGTCGGGCGCCAGGAGCCGACCGTCGTCGCCGAGGTCGTCGGCGCGCGGCGGTTCCTGCTCGACGACACGGGCTTCTGGCAGGTCCACCGGCATGCGGCGGCGACGCTCACTGATGCCGTCGTGGCCGCCGTCGACCCGGAGCGCTTCGATGCGCGCGCCGACAACCTCGACCTCTACGGGGGCGTCGGGCTCTTCGCGGCGGCGCTCGCCGAGCGCTTCGGGCCCGACGTGCACGTCACGAGCGTCGAGGGCGACGCGCGTGCGACGGCGCACGCGCGGGAGAACCTCGCCGAGTGGCCGGGCGCGCGGGCCGTGAGCGGTCGCGTCGAGCGCTGGCTCGCCGCACGTGCGCGGGAGCTCTCCGAGCGCGATCGCGAGCGCGCACGACGCGCGACGGTCGTGCTCGACCCGCCGCGCTCGGGGGCGGGCCGCGTGGTAGTCGAGGCGCTCGCGGCGCTTGCGCCCGCGAGCATCGTCTACGTCGCGTGCGACCCGGTCGCGTTCGCGCGCGACGTCGCATTCCTGCGCGCCGCGGGCTATGGGCTCGCGCGCGTGCGCGCGTTCGATCTCTTCCCGCACACCTCCCACGTCGAGGCGGTCGGAGCGTTCGTGCCGCTCGCCGCGCCGCACTGACCGCGGCGCGCGCTCGGCGCAGCGCCGCGTCCGCTCGGGGAGGACCGCTCATGCATCTGTGCGCTTGCGGAAAACCGATCCCGATGTGCTCGCCCCACCTTTGGGGGCGCGACTACGATGAGGGCAGGCATGAGATGGGGAGTGCCGAGGAGAACGGACAGCAGTGCAGTGACCCAGACGAGCGAGGGCGCGGCGGACGCCGAGGCGGCGTCTCGACCGGTGCGCGTCGGGATCGTCGACGACCACGAGTCGGTGCGGCTGGGCCTCAAGGCGGCGTTCGCGGACGAGGGCTACGAGGTCGTCGCGACGGGCGCCACGGTGCAGGAGTTCGTCGACGCGCTTGCGGGCCGCGAGGTCGACGTCACCGTGCTCGACCTCTCGCTCGGCGACGGCTCCTCGGTGACCGACAACGTCAAGCGCGTGCAGGCGACGGGCTCCGCCGTGCTCATCCACAGCATCGCGGATCGCGTCGCGAGCGTGCGCGAGGCGCTCGCCGCGGGCGCCGCGGGCGTCATCCCCAAGTCCTCCGCCACGAGGACGGTCATCGCCGCGGCGGCGACGGTCGCGCGCGGCGAGGTGCTCAACAACCTCGAGTGGGCGACCGCGATCGACGCGGACCGGGACTTCGCGAAGGCGCAGCTCGGTCGGCGGGAGCGCGAGATCCTGCACCTCTACGCCTCCGGCCTTCCGCTCAAGCTCGCCGCCGAGCAACTCGGCATCGGGTACTCGACAGCGCGCGAGTACCTGGACCGGATCCGGGTCAAGTACGTCGAGGTGGGGCGCCCGGCGCCCACCAAGGTGGATCTGCTCCGGCGTGCCGTCGAGGACGGGATCCTGCCCGGAATGGACCAGGACGGCGATGCGAGCTGACGGGCTCGAGCCCGTCTCGTCGAGCAAACAGCCCAGGAACCCGATCAGCCGACGCCAGGTCGAGGCGGTCCTGTCGCGGTCGAGCGCTGCGTTCGGCATCGTCTTCGGCCTGCAGACGGTGCCCACGCTGCTCGCGCAAGTGGACGAGACCTCGTGCGCGTGGATGCTCGTCGTCGTGCCCGCGATCTTCGGCAGCCTGCTCGTCGCGATGCTCTTCTCGATCCTCAAGCGCTGGGTGCGCGGAGCCCACGGCCTCGTCTCGATCGTCTACCTGCTCGCGCTCGTCACGTGGCCGTTCGCCGTCGTGCACCCGATCGCCCCGACCGACAACCAGTGGCTCTATTTCCTGCTGACGGTCGCGACCGTGACGGCGGCGATCTCCTTCGGCATCCGCCTCGCGCTCGTCTACCTCGTCGTGGCTCCCGCGATCTATGCCGTCGTGCGCGTCACTCCCGCGGGCGGGGGTGCCCCGTGGGAGCGCGCCGTGCTCGACGCGGTCTACGCGATCATCCTCGGCGGCGCGGCGCTGCTCATCATCACGATGCTGCGCCGCGCGGCGGCCGCGGTCGACGTCGCGCAGGCGACGGCGCTCGAGCGCTACGCGCACGCCGTGCGCCAGAACGCGACGGAGGCCGAGCGCGTGCAGGTGGACGCGATCGTGCACGACAGCGTGCTCACGACGCTCCTGTCCGCCGCACGCGCCTACACGCCGGAGGCGAAGGCCCTCGCCGCGAGCATGGCGGAGCGCGCGATCGGCCAGCTCCGCGAGGCGGCGGACGCGTCGACCGACGACGCGTCGGTCATGAACATGGAGCGCATGGTCGACCGGATCGAGGCGTCCGCCGCGGAGCTGCCCGCGCGCTTCGAGGTGCGCCGCGAGGGCACGCTCTCGAGCGTCATGCCGACGGCGGCGGCCGAGTCGATCCACTCCGCCGCGGTGCAGGCGATGGTCAACAGCGCGCAGCACGCGGGCGAGGGTGCGCACCGCTGGCTCTCGATCGGCGCGGACGACGACGGCGGCGTGCTCATCGAGGTCGGCGACGACGGCCGCGGCTTCGACGCCGCCGCGGTGCCGCCGGAACGCCTCGGCGTGCGCGTGTCGATCCTCGAGCGCGTCGCGGGGGCGGGCGGCCGCGCGCGGATCGACTCGGCGCCCGGGCGCGGCACGGTCGTGTCGATCCAGTGGCCGGCTCCGCGCTCGCTCGCGGCCGACCGCGAGGAGGAGCTCTCGGCGGAGGCGCACGAGTGAACATCGGGATCCCGCGCGCCCTCATCGTGTCGATGGCGGCGATCTTCTCGGCCTATCACATCGTCCTCGCGCTCTACTCGCTTGGCACCGCGCGCGACGCGGGACCCGTCGTGCTCGCGATGGTGCTCTACGCGATCGCCTCGACCGTGAGCCTGCTCCCGTGGGGTCCCGTGCGGATGCCCGTGTGGATGGCGGCCTTCAACGTCGCCATGAGCGTCGCGATCATCGTGCTCGTGAGCCACGAGCTCGACCCGGGCCGCCCGGGCGGCAACGGCTATGCGACGTGGTATGTCGCCGCGATCGGCACGCTCATGACGATCACGTCGTCGCGCCGCCGGCACGCGTTCGCGTGGGCGGGCATCGTCTTCCTCGTCGTGCAGACGATCGTGTGGGCGGGTCCGGGAGCGCTCGGCGGCCTCGGCGTCGTGGGGAGCGCGTCGTGGGTCGCGATCTCGCACATCCTCTCGAGTGCGATGGCGAAGGCGACCCGCGATGCGCAGCGCTTCGCGATCGCCGAGCGCGAGGCGGCGGAGTGGCAGGCGGCGCAGGAGGCGCACCTGTACGAGCGGCGCTTCCGGCTCGCGCAGACGAGCACGATGGCGATCCCCATGCTGCGCCAGATCCAGGCGAGCGGAGGGGACCTCACCGACGAGCAGCGGCGCGAGTGCCTCTACCTGGAGGGCGCGATCCGGGACGAGATCCGCGGCCGGCGGCTGCTCAACGACGCCGTGCGCGAGCAGGTCATGCTCGCACGACGGCGTGGCGTGCACGTCACGCTCCACGACGACGGCGGGCTCGACGAGCTGCCGGACGAGGAGCTCGCACGCGTGCAGGACGAGCTCGCGCGGGCGATCGCGGGCAGTCGCGCGGACCGCATGATCGTGCGCACGGCGCCCGAGGGCTCCGACGACGCCGTGACCGTCGTGGGGCTGCGCAGCTCGGGCGACGGCACGGCGAGCGCGCTCGGCGACGGATCCGACGGGGACGACGAGGTCGAGCTGTGGCTCACGATCCCGCGCGTGCGCGATAGCGGACGGCCCGCTCACGGGGCGACGTCGGCGCGATAGGCGGCGGGTCGCCCAGCTCGGGACGGCGGGTCGCCCCGCGACGCCGGAGCGCGCGAGGGGCGGCACGCGCATGCGGAGAGACGCGGATGCCACGGGCGAGAAGAGATGTGCCGGGGCCGGAGAAGAGAACTCCGGCCCCGGCCCCATGTCGGATCAGAGCGACAACCCGAATATCGCCCTGATCCGCCCCCAATCCATCGGCCCGCTTACCCTAGTCGGCCGATGCATGGCGGTGCACCTCACAGAGAGACACCTGACACCATCTATGATGCAGGGATCGGCACGGTCTGTGCAGTCGTCATTTCGGAGGACAGGCGGGGTACATCTTCCGCAGGCCTGCGGCCTCCCGACTGCCGCACGGTCAGCCCGTGAAGGAGCGCCACGCGCCACGGCCCACGGCGAGGGGAGCGCGCATCGCACGCTCGGGGGCGTTCCAGCGCGAGACCGAGGGCGCGGGACGCTCCGCGGCGAGCTCGCGCGCCTCCCCGAGGGCCGCGCGCACGACAGCGATCGCGGCAGCCGCCTCCTCGGGGGCGGGGCGTCCGCGCACGACGAGCACGCGCGGCGCCTCGAGCTCGCGCTCGACGCGCTCGAGGAGGGCGGTCTCGTCCCGTGTCTCGGGACGGATGGGCGTCATCGTCATAGCGGGATGTTCCCGTGCTTCTTCGGAGGCTGCTGCGCACGCTTCGTGCGCAGGGCGCGCAGGGCCTTGACGACCGTGACGCGCGTCGCCGCGGGCTCGATGACGCCGTCGAGCTCTCCGCGCTCGGCGGCGAGGAACGGGCTCGCGACGTTGTAGGTGTACTCCGCGGCGAGGCGCCGGCGCACCTCGTCGACGTCCTCGCCGCGGGCCTCCGCCTCGCGCAGCTCGCTGCGATAGAGGATGTTGACGGCGCCTTGGCCGCCCATGACGGCGATCTCGGCGGTCGGCCAGGCGAAGTTGAGGTCGGCGCCGAGCTGCTTGGAGCCCATGACGATGTAGGCGCCGCCGTAGGCCTTGCGCGTGATGACGGTCACGAGCGGCACGGTCGCCTCGGCGTACGCGTAGAGCAGCTTTGCGCCGCGGCGGATGACCCCCGACCACTCCTGGTCGGTCCCGGGGAGGTAGCCGGGCACGTCGACGAGCGTGAGGATCGGGATCGAGAACGCGTCGCAGAAGCGCACGAAGCGCGCGGCCTTCTCGCCCGCGTCGATGTTGAGCGTGCCCGCCATCGCGTGCGGCTGGTTGGCGATGACGCCGATGCTGCGGCCCTCCACGCGCGCGAAGCCGATGACGATGTTGGGGGCGAAGAGGGGCTGCACCTCGAGGAAGGAGCCCTCGTCGACGACGTGCTCGATGACGTGCGTGACGTCGTAGGGCTGGTTGGGCGAGTCGGGGATGATCGTGTTGAGGCGGCGGTCCTCGTCGGTGATCTCGAGCTCGACCTCGGCCTCGTAGACGGGCGGCTCGGCGAGGTTGTTCTCCGGCAGGTAGGACAGGAGGGCACGCGCGAAGTCGAGCGCGTCGTCCTCGTCGTTCGCGAGGTAGTGCGAGACCCCGCTCACGCTGTTGTGGGTGAGCGCGCCGCCGAGCTCCTCCATGCCGACGTCCTCGCCCGTGACGGTCTTGATGACGTCGGGGCCGGTGACGAACATCTGCGAGGTCTTGTCGACCATCACGACGAAGTCGGTCAGCGCGGGGGAGTAGACGTGCCCGCCGGCCGCCGCCCCCATGATCAGC
>JAATFA010000047.1 GCA_015655445.1 Actinomycetales bacterium
ACGTGCACGTTGTGCACGATCTGCTTGCGCACGTAGACGGGCGAGCCGTAGCGCTCGAGGGCCTTCTCGACCGCGACGACGGCGCGGTCCACTCCCGCACAGTAGCCGCGCGGGGCCGCGAGCAGCACGCGCTTGCGTCCGACGACGGGGGTGTCGACTAGCCTGGTGCGTGCCACGGGAACGCGGGGCAGGTCCAGGCCGACGGCCCCGCCGTTCGTGATCGCTCCCACTCCTCCAGTCTACGGTCGGGGCCTGGGCGGCGGCCGGGGCCGCGGGCCCTCCCGCACGACGGATGGAGCGAGGATGACGGACGAGCAGTCGCCGGCGACCCCCGACGCGCCGTGGCCGGTCTCGCTCCTCTCCGCGAAGCTCAAGGGCTGGATCGAGCGGCTCGGCGCGGTGTGGGTCGAGGGCGAGATCACGCAGTGGGGTCTCTCGAGCGGCAACGTCTACGGCAAGCTCAAGGACTGCGAGGCCGACGCGACCGTCTCCTTCACGATGTGGTCCTCGGTCGCGGCGCGTGTGCCCGCCGATCTCGCGCGCGGCGATCGCGTGATCGCCCTCGTGCGACCGACGTGGTGGGTCAAGGGCGGCACGCTCACGATGCAGGTGCTCGACATGCGCCACGTGGGCCTCGGGGATCTGCTCGAGCGCCTCGAGCGCCTGCGCCAGCGGCTGCGCGCCGAGGGCCTCTTCGACGCCTCCCGCAAGCGCCGCCTGCCCTTCCTGCCCGGCGTCGTCGGCCTCGTCACGGCGAAGGACAGCGACGCGGAGAAGGACGTGCTGCGCAACGCGCAGCTGCGCTGGCCCTCCGTGCGCTTCCGCGTCGCGCACGCCTCCGTGCAGGGCGAGCGGGCCGTGCCGGAGCTCATCGGCGCGATGCGCCGTCTCGACGCGGATCCGGAGGTCGAGGTCATCATCGTCGCGCGCGGCGGAGGGGACTTCCAGAACCTGCTCGTCTTCAGCGAGGAGAGCCTCGTGCGCGCGGCGGCCGCGCTCTCGACGCCGCTCGTGAGCGCGATCGGGCACGAGGCGGATCGTCCCCTGCTCGACGAGGTCGCCGATCTGCGCGCCTCGACCCCCACAGATGCCGCCAAGCGCGTTGTCCCCGACGTCGCCGAGGAGCTCGCGCGCGTCGAGCAGGTGCGCTCGCGCATGACGGCGCGGTTCACGATGTACCTCACGAGCGAGATCGACCGGCTCTCGGCGGTGCGCTCCCGACCGTGCCTCGCCGCGCCGCAGTCGATCGTGCAGTCGCGCGCGGAGGAGCTCACGCGCTGGATCGCGCGCGGGCACGACCTCGTGCTGCATCGCATCGACCGCGAGGCCGCGGGCGTCTCCGAGCTCGCCGCGCAAGTGCGGGCCCTCTCGCCCCGCCGCACGCTCGAGCGCGGGTACGCGATCGCGCAGCTGCCCTCGGGCTCCGCGCTCCGCGACGCGGCGGACGCGCCCGAGGGCACCGCGCTCCTGCTCACCCTCGCCCGCGGGTCCCTCTCCACGACCGTCGACGGCGCCGGGACGAGCGCCGGTGGCGCTCGGTAGAGTGTGCTGCATGCCCGAGAACGCTCCCGTCGACGTCGCGTCGCTCAGCTACGAGCAGGCGCGCGACGAGCTCGTGCGCGTCGTCGCCGAGCTCGAGCAGGGCTCGCCGACGCTCGAGCAGTCGCTCGCGCTGTGGGAGCGCGGCGAGGCGCTCGCGCGACGCTGCGAGGAGTGGCTCATCGGCGCCAAGGAGCGGCTCGAGGCCGCCCGCAGCGCCGCCCCCGCGACGCCTCCCGGCGCCAGCGCGCCCGGGGCCCGGCCGGGGGCGCGCTGATGGCACGGCGTGGCGGCCCCGTCGTCGTCGCGGAGCTCGGACGTCCGGAGACGCCGGAGGAGGAGGCCGCTCGGCGCGCCGAGTCCCGGCGTCAGCGGCGCGAGAGCCAGACGACCCTCAACCTCGTCGTCGCCCTCGTCGTCTCGCTCGTCGTCGCGGGCTTCTTCGGCATCCTGCTCTCCGGCGGGGGCGAGAGCACGCGCATGGCGGCGGTCGACTACCGATCGGTCGCGCACGACGCGCAGCAGTCCGTCGACGAGCACCTCGTCGTGCCCGACCTCCCCTCCTCGTGGAAGGCGAACCGGGCCGAGCTCGACGAGGGTGACGGGCAGATCACGAGCTGGCACATCGGATTCCTCACGCCGAGAAAGGACTTCATCGGCGTCGTGCAGGGCATCTCCGCCAACCCCACGTGGCTCTCCGACCAGGTCGAGGGCGCGCGGCCGTCCGGGTCGCGCGTCGTCGAGGGCGTGCGCTTCACGGAGTACGACCGCAGCGGCGAGAAGGATCCCGGCAACGTCGCGTTCGCCCTCGCGACGACGAGCGGCGGCTCCGACGTCGTCATCTTCGGCACCGCATCGCAGCCGGAGTTCGCCGTCGTCGCGCGCGCCGTCGCGCGTGAGCTCGCGCCATGACGAGCGCGAGGCCGCCCGCCGCGGTGTGGGAGGAGATGCGGCACGGCAACGAGCGCTTCGTGGCGGGCGAGCCGCTGCACCCGCGTCAGGACGTGGAGCGGCGGCACGAGCTCGCGGGCGGGCAGGCGCCGCGCGCCGTGCTCTTCGGGTGCAGCGACTCCCGGCTGGCCGCCGAGATCATCTTCGACATGGGGCTCGGCGACCTCTTCGTCGTGCGCAACGCCGGCCAGGTGCCCTCCCGCTCGGTGCTCGGGTCGCTCGAGTACGCCGTCGAGGTGCTCGGCGTGCCGCTGCTCGTCGTGCTGCGTCACGACAACTGCGGGGCCGTGCAGGCCGCGATCGACACCGCGACAGGCGTGACGACGTTGCCGCCGCACATCCGCGAGCTCGTCGACCCCATCCTCGCGGCGGTCGAGCGCGCGCGCACCGAGGACGGCTCGATCGACCCCTACGAGGTGGGGCGCGAGCACGTGCACGCGACCGTCGCGACCCTCCTGCGCGAGTCCGAGATCCTCAGCGCGGCCGTCGCCGAGGGTAGGCTGGCGATCGTCGGCGCCAACTACCGGCTGCTCGAGGGCCGGGTGGAGAGCGATCTCGCGATCGGGATCGACTGAGCCCTCGCGACGCTCGCGGGGCGGCGCGACTCCGGATTCAGGACATCGGCAGGAAGAAGCGCGACGCGGTGAGCACGACCACGCACCCCGCCGGCGGCGCCCAGGGCGCCGGCGAGCAGGAGTACCGGATCGAACACGACACGATGGGCGAGGTGCGGGTCCCCGCCTCGGCCCTCTACCGCGCGCAGACGCAGCGCGCGGTCGAGAACTTCCCCGTCTCGGGCACGGGGCTCGAGTCGGCGCAGATCGTCGCGCTCGCGCGCATCAAGCGCGCGGCCGCGATCGCGAACGCCGAGCTCGGCATCCTCGATCGGTCCGTCGCCGACGCGATCGTCGCCGCGGCGGAGGAGATCATCGCCGGCAGGCACCACGAGCACTTCCCCGTCGACACATACCAGACCGGCAGCGGCACGTCGTCGAACATGAACATGAACGAGGTGCTCGCGACGCTCGCAAGCGAGCGGCTCGGCTCGCCCGTGCACCCGAACGACCACGTCAACGCGTCGCAGTCCTCCAACGACGTCTTCCCGACCTCCGTGCACCTCGCGGCCACGGGGGCGCTCCTGCACGACCTCGTGCCCGCGCTCGAGCACCTCGCCGAGGCGCTCGAGGAGAAGGCGGAGCTGTGGAAGGACGCCGTCAAGGCCGGCCGCACGCACCTCATGGACGCGACCCCCGTGACCCTCGGACAGGAGTTCGGCGGGTACGCACGGCAGGTGCGGCTCGGCGTCGAGCGCGTGCGCGCGACGATCCCGCACGTCGCCGAGGTGCCCCTCGGCGGCACCGCCGTCGGCACGGGCATCAACACGCCGCCCGGCTTCCCGCAGCGCGTCATCGCCGTGCTCGCGGAGGACTCCGGCCTGCCCGTGACCGAGGCGAAGGACCACTTCGAGGCGCAGGGCGCGCGCGACGGCCTCGTCGAGGCATCCGGCGCGTTGCGCGTGCTCGCCGTCTCGCTCACGAAGATCTGCAACGACCTGCGCTGGATGGGGTCGGGGCCCAACGCGGGGCTCGCCGAGATCCACATCCCGGACCTGCAGCCCGGCTCGTCGATCATGCCCGGCAAGGTCAACCCCGTGATCCCCGAGGCCGTGCTCCAGGTGTGTGCGCGCGTCGTCGGCAACGACGCGACGATCGCGTGGGCCGGCGCGTCGGGCGCCTTCGAGCTCAACGTCGCGATCCCCGTCATGGGCACGGCGCTGCTCGAGTCGATCCGCCTTCTCGCGAACTCGACGCGCCTGCTCGCCGACAAGGCGGTCGCGGGCCTGCAGGCGAACCTCGAGCGCGCCCGCGCCCTCGCCGAGTCGTCGCCGTCGATCGTGACGCCGCTCAACAGGATCATCGGGTACGAGGCGGCCGCGAGGATCGCCAAGCACGCCGTCGCGAAGGGCATGACGATCCGCGAGGCCGTCGTCGACCTCGGCTTCGTGGAGCGCGGCGAGATCACCGAGGAGCAGCTCGACTCGGCGCTCGACGTGCTCTCGATGACGCACCCCGGCTGATCCCGCGCCCGCCCCGGGGGCGGGATCAGCCCTCGCCGGCGCGGAGGCGCTATTCGAGCAGCTCGGTCACGAGCGCCGCGATCGCCGAGCGCTCCGAGCGCGTGAGCGTGATGTGCCCGAACAGCGGGCGGCCCTTGAGCGTCTCGATGACGCTCGCG
>JAATFA010000029.1 GCA_015655445.1 Actinomycetales bacterium
CGGTCCTCGGCATCCCGGTGTCGATGCCGGTGATCATCTCGCCGACCGGCGTCCAGGCCCTCCACCCCGACGGCGAGGTCGCGGTCGCGCGCGCCGCCGCCGCCCGTGGCACGATCATAGGCCTCTCCTCGTTCGCGTCGAATCCGGTCGAGGCGGTCACGGCGGCGAATCCGAACACGTTCTTCCAGATGTACTGGACCGGCACGCGCGAGCAGCTCACGCAGCGGATGGAGCGTGCGCGCGCCGCGGGGGCGAAGGCGCTCATCCTCACGACGGACTGGTCGTTCTCGGTCGGCCGCGACTGGGGCAGCCCCGCCAGCCCGGTGAATATGGACAGTAATGCGATCTTGGACATGAAGTGGGAGGGTGCCGCGCACCTGCCGTGGGCGTGGCAGTGGGTCACCGGCGGCGGCCTGCCCGACCTGACCGCGCCGAACCTCCGGGATCCTGCGACGGGGGTGTCCCCCACGTTCTTCGGCGCGTACTACGAGTGGATGCAGACGCCGCCGCCGAGCTGGGAGGACGTCGAGTGGATGCGCCGGGAGTGGGGCGGCCCGTTCGTGCTCAAGGGCGTCTCGCGCGTCGACGACGCCAAGCGTGCGGTCGACGCGGGCGTCACGGCGATCTCGGTCTCCAACCACGGCGGCAACAACCTGGACACGACGCCCGCGACCATCCGCGTGCTCCCCGCGGTCGCCGAGGCCGTCGGCGACCAGGTGGAGGTGCTCCTCGACGGCGGCGTGCGCCGCGGCGGCGACGTCGCGAAGGCCCTCGCGCTCGGCGCGCGAGCGGTCATGATCGGTCGCGCCTACCTGTGGGGGCTCGCGGCGAACGGACAGGCGGGCGTCGAGAACGTGCTCGACATCCTGCGCGGCGGGCTCGACTCCGCCGTGCTCGGCCTCGCGCACGAGTCCGTGCACGAGCTCTCGCGCGAGGACCTCGTGATCCCCGCGGGCTTCGAGCGCACGCTCGGCGCGACGGTCGCGGGCACCGACAAGCCGGAGACTCCCCGCCGCACGCCGCGCACGAAAGACCCGATCGGGTAGCGTGCCGTCCGTGCACTCCGACATGCCGGTCGAGCTCGCCGTGCGCGCGTGGCCGTCCGTGCCGCCGGACGCGCTCCTGCTCCTGCCGATCGGCTCGACCGAGCAGCACGGGCCGCATCTGCCGTTCACGACGGACGCCGTGGTCGCGACCGCGGTCGCGCACGCCCTCGCGGAGGCTGTCGGCGCTCCCGTCGTCGTCGCGCCCGTGCTGCCGTTCGGATCGAGCGGCGAGCACGCGGGGTTCCCGGGGACGATCTCGATCGGGCGCGAGGCCCTCTCGGCGGTGCTCGTCGAGGCCGTGCGCTCGGCGACGCTGTGGGCGCGACGCGTCGTCGTGGTCAATGGACACGGCGGCAACGCGCCCGTGCTCGCGACAGCCGTCCCGCTCCTGCGCGCCGAGGGTCGGGACGTCGCGTGGCTGCCGTGCGGCGTTCCCGGCGGCGACGCCCACGCGGGACGCATCGAGACCTCGCTCCTGCTCCACCTCGCGCCGCACGCGGTCGCGCTCGATCGCGCGGCGGCGGGAGACGTGCGGCCGGTCGGGCAGATCCTGCCCGATCTCGTCGCCCGCGGCGTGCGCGCGGTCTCGCCCTCGGGTGTCCTCGGCGACCCGCGCGGCGCGACCGCGGAGGAGGGGCGCACGCTGCTCGCGACGATCGTCGAGAGCGCGCGTCGGCGTCTCCTCGCGGCCGACGTCGACGGGAGCGGCTGCCTGCGCGACCCGGATCCCGCGACCGTGGGAGCCTCGTGACGCTGCCGGACGGCTTCGTCGTCGAGCTCTCGCGCCGCACGCGCGTGCTCGACGGCGGTCGGGCCCTGCTCGGCGGATACCCGACACGCCTCGTGCGTCTCACCACCCGCGCCCGCCCGCTGCTCTCCGGGCGCCGTGTGCAGGTCGCGGATGCGGCGAGCGCCGCACTCGCCGACCGCCTGCTCGAGCTCGGCATGGCGGACCCCGTCATCGCGGAGCTGCCGGACGACCCGCTCGCGCGCTGCACGCTCGTCGTGCCCGTGCGCGATCGGGCGCGCGAGCTGGACCGGCTGCTCGCGAGCGTGCCCGCCGGCATCGAGGCGATCGTCGTCGACGACGCGTCGCGGCGCGCGGCGCCCATCGCGCGGGTCGCGGCGGAGCGCGGCGCGCGCCTCGTGCGGCTCGAGACGAACGTGGGGCCGGGCGGTGCGCGCAACGCGGGCCTGCGCCTCGTGCGCACGCCGTTCGTCGTGTTCGCCGACTCCGACATCGTGCTCGAGCCGGACACCGTGCGCATCCTCCTGCGGCACTTCGCGGACCCGCGCGTCGCGATGGCGGCGCCGCGCATCGTGGGGCTCGCGATCGAGGGCTCGGACACGTGGGTGGGTCGCTACGAGGACGCGCGCTCCTCCCTCGACCTCGGATCGCGCCCCGCGGCGGTGCGCCCGCGCTCGCCTGTCTCGTGGGCCTCCACGGCGTGCGTCGTCGCGCGCGTCGACGCGCTCGCGGAGGGGTTCGACGCGCGCATGCGTGTGGGCGAGGACGTCGACCTCGGCTGGCGGCTCGTCGAGGCGGGCTGGCGCGTGCGGTACGAGCCCGCCGCCCGGGCGAGCCACGAGCATCGCGCCCGCTTCCTCGACTGGTTCACGAGGAAGGCCGTCTACGGCACGGGCGCGCAGCCGCTCGCGGAGCGGCATCCGCGCGAGGTCGCCCCCGCCGTGCTCGCGCCGTGGAGCACGGTCGTCCTGGTCGCGCTCCTCGCCCAGCGGCGCTGGTCGGTCCCGCTCGCGCTAGCGGTCGCGGCGGTCACGGCCGCGCGCATCGCTCGCAAGCTCGACGGGATCCGGCATCCGCTCGCGTGGGCGGCGTGGCTCACGGGCAACGGCATCGTCGCGGCCGCGGCGCAGGGCATGGCCCTCCTGCTGCGGCACTGGTGGCCGGCGACGGCGCTCGCGTGCCTCGTCTCACGGCGCGTGCGGCGTGCCGTGCTCGTCGCCGCGGTCGCCGACGTCGCGCTCGAGTACCGCCGCAACGACGCACGACTTGACCCGGTGCGGTTCGGGATCGCGCGACGTCTCGACGACCTCGCCTACGGCGCGGGCGTGTGGTTCGCGGCCATCCGCGCTCGCTCGCTCGCCGCGCTGCGCCCCGACGTCTCCGGCGCGGAGCGCGCCGCACGACGGCGGGATGCGTCCCACGGCCCGGCGTGACCGCTAGCGTGAGTGCATGCCGACGCTGCTCCACCTCGACTCCTCCGCCGACCTCGCGACGTCGCGATCCCGTGCGGTCACCGCGACCTTCGCGGACGCGTGGCGCGCGGCGGGCCCCGACCACCTCGTCGTGCGCCGGGACCTGCACCGCGATCCGCTGTCGCACCTCGCCGACCCTGCGCTGCACTGGGCGCCGCGCCTGCGGCCGCCGGGCTCCGCGCCCGATCCCGTGGGCGAGGAGCGGCAGCGGGCGGTCCTCGACGAGCTGCTCGCGGCCGACGTGCTCCTCGTCGGCGCGCCCATGTACAACTACTCGATGCCCTCGACGCTCAAGGCGTGGGTCGACCACATCCACGTGCCGGGCGTGACGGCGCCCTTCGACGAGCCCACGCAGCCCCTCGCCGGCCGCCCTGCCGTGATCGTGAGCAGTCGCGGCGCCGTCTACGATGCGGGCACGCCCACGGAGGGGTGGGATCACGCCGTGCCGCCGCTGCGGATCGTGCTCGGCGATGCGCTCGGGATGGACGTGTCGGTCATCACCGTGAGCCGCACGCTCGCCGACGTGGTTCCCGCGCTCGCCGCCGAGCGGGGGCGGGCGGCGGAGGAGCTCGCGCGAGCGCACGAGGACGCGCGCTCTCTCGCCGCGCGGCTCGCGGGCGTCTGACGCCGCCCCTACCGGGCGGAGCGGAAGGCCGCGCCCGGATGGGTCGCGGGCAGCCGCGCCGTCGGCGTGCCCGTGAGCCGCTCCCGCAGCGTGCCGCCGCGGGGCTCCCCGGGCACCACCCCGCGTCGACGCAGGATCGGCAGCACCTCGTCGATGAGGTCGCGGTAGGTGGCGACGCCGCCGAAGCTGTGCTCGATGAGGAAGCCGTCCACGTCCGTGACGGCGGCGAGACGCTCGATCTGGTCGGCGACGCTCTCCGGCGTCCCGGTGATCTTGGGACCGCCGAGCGTGCTCGCGAGCTCGTCGAGCGCGTCCCCGACCGTGAGGCCCCGGCCCTGGTACATCGCGAGCGTCGTCTGGCCGACCTCGGTGGAGAGGGAGTCCACTGGCGTCGCGGGGTCGAGGCCGAGCAGGTTCACGCCGCTCCAGCCGAGGAACAGGGCCGCCATGGCGTCCCCGCTCGGCGTCGCCGTGAGCTCGCGCCGAAGCCGCCGCGCCTCCTCCTCGGTCGAGCCCACGACGACGGAGACGCTGTTGAGCACGGTGACCGCGTCCCGCGGGCGACCCCGCCGCTCGACGCGGTCGCGCAGGTCGCGCACCGTCGCGGCCGCCGCGGCGCTCTCGCGCTCCTGGATGAAGACGCACTCGGCGATGCGGGCGGCGAACTCTCGTCCGCGCGGCGACGCGCCCGCCTGAAAGAGCGTGGGCGTGCGCTGCGGGGACGGGCTCACCGGGAAGTAGCCGTCGAGGCGGAAGAACTCGCCCTCGTGCCGCACACGGTGCACGCGCGCGGGGTCGGTGAAGACCCCAGCGCGCTTGTCGGCGAGCACCGCCCCGTCCGACCAGGCGCCCTCCCAGAGCTCGAGCGCGAGGTCGACGAACTCGTCCGCCCGGTCGTAGCGGCGGTCGTGCGGGGTCACGTCGTCGTGGCCGAGCAGCCGCACGAGCGCGGCCTGCATGTCCGAGGTCACGATGTTCCAGCCGATCCGGCCCGCCGTGAGGTGGTCGAGGGTCGCGAAGCGCCGGGCGAGCAGGAACGGCTGCTCGGCCGTCGTCGAGGCGGTCACGACGAACCCGAGGCGGTCGACGCTCGCGGCGAGGGCGGCGACGAGGGGGACCGGGTCGTGGATGGGGAACTGCACGGCCTCGCGCACGACGACCTCCGGCACGTCCTCCCCCGCCATCGGATAGCCGAGCGCGTCGGCGAGGAAGAGGAAGTCGAAGCCCCCCGCCTCGATCTCGCGCGCGAGCGAGCGCCAGTGGTCGAGGGTCGCGAAGCCCGCCGGGTCGCTGCGCGGCGACCGCCACGCGTTGCTGATGAAGCTCGGCGTGAACTCCTCGAACGCGCCGAGCACGAGCGGCCTGCGCATGAGAGCCCGCGCTCGTCCGGCGTCAGTCCTGCGTGGCGACCTCGTCGTCGAACTCGTCGTCGAGGGGCTCCGGCTCGTCCTCGATCCACAGGTCGTCGTCGGCGCGCAGCGTCTGCCACACCGCGTAGGCGATGCCCGCGGCCGCGACGACGCCGAGGCCGATGAGGATGTAGCGTCCCGGGCCGGGTGCGGGCTTCTTCACGACGCCGGCCTTGACGCCCGCCTTCGTGCTCGCGGCGAGGGCCGTGCGCCCGGCCTTCGCGCCCGCCGTGACTGCCTTGCCGCCGGCCTTCGTGAGCCGCGCGCGAGCCTTGCCCGCCTTCTTCACGACCTCACGGACTCGCGGGTCGTCGGACGCGTCGAGCGCCGCGATCGCCGAGCCGATCGCGGAGGAGACGGCCGGCAGGATGTCCTCGGCGACCTTCTCCTTCGTCGCGGCAGCGGCGTTGCGCGTGGCGGCGAGACCGGAGGCGACCGCGGGGGCTACCTTCTCGTCGAACGCGCTCTGCACGCGCGGCGAGACCTCATCGCGCGCGAAGTCGGCGAGCTGCTGGCCGGCAGCTCGGACCACGGTGTTGGCGTGCTCGAGCACCGCCCGCTGCTCGTCCCAGAGGCCGCTCGCGGACGAGCGGAGCGTCGAGAGGTCCTTCTGCTTCTGGCGTGCCGATCCCATGGATGTCCTCCGTCGGTTGTGTGCCCAGCCAGGCACCATCCTGCCACGCCCCCTCCCCGGCCGTGCGAGGAAGACGGATGATTCTGGGGGTCTCCTGACAGGAACCTGAGGTAGGGGCTATGGGAGAATCGACCAATGCCCCACCACACGGCCACCGCGACCCTGCACACCAACCACGGCGACATCCGCCTGCACCTCTTCGGCGACCACGCCCCGCGGACGGTCGGGAACTTCGTCGGGCTCGCGACCGGCGGCATAGAGTGGACCGACCCGCGCACGGGCGCGAAGACGACTGCGCCGCTCTACGACGGCGTCGTGTTCCACCGCGTCATCACGGGCTTCATGATCCAGGGCGGCGACCCGCTCGGCCAGGGCGTCGGCGGGCCCGGCTACCAGTTCGACGACGAGATCCACCCCGAGCTGAGCTTCGCGGAGCCCTACGTGCTCGCGATGGCCAACGCGGGGCGCGACCGCGTCACGGGGGGCGGCACCAACGGGTCCCAGTTCTTCATCACGACCGTGCCCACGCAGTGGCTGCAGGGCAAGCACACGATCTTCGGCGTCGTCGCGGACGACGAGTCGAAGCGCGTCGTCGACGAGATCGAGGGTGTCGCGACGGACGGCCGCGATCGCCCCATCGAGGACGTCGTCATCACGACCGTCACCGTGGACGAGGCCTGACGGGACGGTGACCGAGGCGCCTGCTGACCCGAACTACTGCTACCGGCATCCGGATCGGCAGAGCTGGGTGCTGTGCCAGCGCTGTGGGCGCACGATCTGCCCGGAGTGCCAGACGCAAGCGGCGGTCGGCGTGCACTGCCCCGAGTGCACGCGCGAGTCGCGCAGGAGCGCGCCGCGCACGCCCTCGCGCGTGGGCACGCGATTCCGGTCGCTGCGCACGGCGGGCGGCCCGGTCGTCACGTACGCGCTCATCGCGCTCAACGTGCTCGCCTTCGTGCCGATCCTCGTCACCGGCGGGCTCGGCGGGATCGTCGGCAGCGCGGGCGGTCCCGTCACGAGCGCGATGGTCTTCTACGCGCCGCTCACGCTCGTCGAGCCGTGGCGACTGCTCACGTCGCTCTTCGCGCACGCGAGCATCCTGCACATCCTCTTCAACATGTACGCGCTGTACCTGTTCGGGCCCGCCCTCGAGCAGGCGCTCGGGCGCGTGCGCTTCCTCGTGCTGTACCTGCTCGCGGGCCTCGGCGGGTCGGCCGCGGTCACCGTGCTTGCGCCGACGACGCCCGTGCTCGGCGCCTCGGGGGCGATCTTCGGGCTCTTCGCGGCGTTCTTCGTCATCCAGCGGCACCTCGGCGGCAACGCGACGCAGATCCTCGTCGTCATCGCGCTCAACCTCGCGATCGGCTTCATCGTGCCCGGCGTCGCATGGCAGGCGCACCTCGGCGGCGCGGTGTTCGGCGCGCTCATCGCGCTCGTCTACACGCGCACGCGGAGGCGCGGGCAGCGCCCCCTGCAGGTGCTCGGCCTCGTCGGGATCGCGATCGTCATCGCGCTGCTTCTGCTCTCCCGCTTCTTCGTCGCCTACTGAGCCGAGTTATCCACAGCCCCCTCCACAGTGGGGACAAACTACACCCGTGTCATTCCCCTCCCCGCTCGACGCCGAAGTGTGAGTTTGTGCGGGTTTCGAGGACCCGAAACCCGCACAAACTCACACTTCGCGCGCATGCCGCGGTGCGGCGGGCGGGGAAGCGGGCGCGGGGTGAGGAGCGGGAGGGGGAGGGGCGGTCAGCGCCAGCGGGTGGTCATGAGGAAGCCGATGAACATGATCCCGAAGCCGACGAGGATGTTCCACGCGCCGAGCGTCGGGACCGGGTAGACGCTTCCGCTCAGGTAGAAGACGATGATCCACGCGAGCCCGAGCAGCATGAAGCCGAACATGACGGGCTTGTACCAGACGGGGTTGGGTGCGTTCTCCCGGTCCTGGGGGCTCGTCTCGGGGGAAGTGCGCGCCATGCCGGAAAGTGTAGCGTGCGCGACCTCGCCGCATCTGACTCGTCCGCCCGCTCATTCGCTCGTCCGTCCGTCCGCTCCTCCGCTCCTCCGCCCGTCCGCAGCCCCGCCCGCCCGTCCGCCGTGTCCGCCGCGTCGGACGCTCGCGGCGCCGAGCCCGCGGACGCCGGACGTCGCGGGGCCGGTCGCATCCGCCCCGCCAGGCATCCGCTCACGCACAGCCCGTACAATCCCAGTCATGTCGTCGGAAGTGCTCCTCCGTCGTCCGCGCCGCCCTCGTCGAAGCAGGTGGCAGAAGGTCGTCGGGGTGATCGGGGAGGTCCTCATCACGCTCGGCGTGCTCGTCGTGCTCTTCCTCGTCTGGCAGCTCTGGCTCAACGACATCATGGTCGGCCACCAGCAGGGCGACTACGCACGGCAGCTCACGAAGAGCTGGTCGCAGCAGCACTCGAGCGCCCCCACGCCGGCGCCGAGCGCGACCGGCCCCGCCTCGGCCGCAGGCCCGCAGCCCTCCACGGACGCGCCGCCCGAGATCACCTCCGCGGTCGACGGACGGCCGTTCGCGACGCTCATCATCCCCCGCCTCGGCCCCGACTACATCCGCCCCGTCTCGCAGGGGATCGGCTCGAACGTGCTCAACAGCACGAAGCTCGGCATCGGCCACTACCCGACGACGCAGCTGCCGGGACAGCCCGGCAACATGGTGCTCGCGTCGCACCGCAAGGCCTACGGCGGCAACTTCTCCGACATCAACACGCTGCACGTGGGGGACCACATCTACGTGCAGACGCCCGACGGGTGGTACCAGTACGGCTTCCGGAACCTCGAGTACGTCAAGCCGAACGGCGTAGGCGTGCTCGACCCGGTGCCGCAAGTGCAGGGCGCGACCCCCGGCCAGAGGTACATCACGCTCACGACGTGCAATCCGCTGTACTCGACGGCGGAGCGCATCGCCGCCTACGGTGTCTTCGAGGCGTTCTATCCGGCCTCCGGGGGCCCGCCCGCGGAGATCGCCGGCACGCAGGCGCAGGCCGAGGGGAGCAAGTAGATGTATGCCGCCCTCTGGCGCCTGCTGCCCGGCCCGTGGTGGGTGCGCGTGATCATCCTCGTCGTGGCGGCTGCAGCCGTGCTCGCGGCGTGCGTGTTCTGGATCTTCCCGTGGGTCAACGTCTACATCGAGCCGACCGAGATCCCGACGGTCGACCAATGACGCGCGTCCTCGTCGTCGACAACTACGACAGCTTCGTCTACACGCTCAACGGCTACCTGCTGCAGCTCGGCGCCGAGACGAGCGTCGTGCGCAACGACGCGTTCGCGATCGAGGACGCCCCGCGCATTCTCGACGACTTCGACGCGGTGTTGATCTCGCCCGGTCCGGGGGCGCCGCATGAGGCGGGCGTGTCCGTGCCGCTCGTGCGCTTGGCGCTCGAGCGCGGCCTGCCGCTGCTCGGCGTGTGCCTCGGGCATCAGGCGATCGCGGAGGCGTTCGGTGCGACGGTCACCCACGCCGAGGAGCTCATGCACGGCAAGACCTCGCTCGTGACCCACGACGGGAGCGGGTTCTACGACGGTGTGCCGCAGCCGTTCACGGCGACCCGGTACCACTCGCTCGCGGTCGTGCCCTCGACGGTGCCGGACGAGCTCGTCGTGACCTCGCGCACGGCGGGCGGTGTCGTCATGGGCCTGCGCCACGTCGAGGCGCCCATCCACGGCGTGCAGTTCCACCCGGAGTCGGTGCTCACGGAGGGCGGATACCGCATGCTCGGTAACTGGCTCGCCGAGTGCGGGCTGCCGGAGGCAGCGGTCGTGGCGCGCGACCTCACGCCTCTCGTGCGACCCTGAGCCCTGCGCGACCCTGAGCCCTGCGCGGGCGCGCACCCCGCGCGCGGTCCTGTGCTGCGCGCGCTCGTGGTCCGCGCGTCCGTCTGCCGCGCGCCTGCGAGCCGGCCCGGCGGAACGCGTCAGCGGACGCAGACGCGGATGGTCACGGTCGAATGCTGCGGCTGATCCCCGACCGCGGACTGCGAGCTCACCGTGCCGCCGCTGCAGCTGCCGTCCGGCGAGACCCGGACGGTGAGCTGGTGCGATCCGAGCAGAGCGCTCGCGTCCTTCGACGCCATCCCCACGACGTTCGGCACGTCGACCTGGCCGCTGCTCACGTAGAGCACGAAGGTCGCTCCCTTGGGCGCCGTCGACGGCGAGCTCTGGGCGGCAGTGCCGCTCGCCGACCCCGAGGGGGCGGGCGCCGGCGCGGAGGACGCGCCCGTCGAGACGAGCTGTGCGCGCGTGACGAGGCCGCTCGCGAGAGCGTCGGACGGCTCGGTCACGGTGTCGTCCTGCACGACGAAGCCCGCGCTCGTGAGCGCGACGCGCGCGTCGTCGACCGGGAGCCCCGTGACCGTCGGCACGGTCGCGACCTCGGGGCCCGAGGAGACCCAGACGACGACCTGCTGGCCCGGGGAGAGGCGCTCGCCGCTGTTGGCGCTAGGCTCCGTGCGGATGATCCTGCCCGCCGGCACGTTCGCGCTCGGCTCGTCGTAGCGCGTCGGCATGAGGTTCTTGTTCTCGATCGCCTTCGAGCCGTCCTCCCACGTCTGGCCGACGACGTTGGGAACCGGGATCGACGTCGCGAGCTGCACGTTCGGCGCGGAGAGCGTGAACACCCACACGCCGACGGCGATGAGCACGACAGCCATGATCGCGATCCCCGCCCAGATCCACGCGACGGGGGGCCGGTTCTGGGTGCGCACGACGCGGTCGTCCTCGTCGATCGTGAGCTGCCGCACGGCGGCCTCGGCCGCGGCCGTGCGGCTCGGCGGCGCGCCGAAGAGTGTGGAGCTGGCGTCGTCCTCGCTCGGCACGCGGTGCGCGGGCACCTGGCCGGCGGCGGCGAGGTTGGCGTCCTCGCGGAAGTCGGCGGCGCTCTGGTAGCGCTCGAACCGGTCCTTCGCGAGCGCGTGGAGCACAACGGCGTCGAGCGCGGGCGAGACGGCCGGGTTGTAGGTGCTCGGCGGCACGGGCGGCTCGCTCACGTGTTGGTAGGCGACGCGCACGGGAGTGCTCGCGACGAACGGTGGACGCCCCGTGAGCATCTCGAACAGCACGACGCCCGCGGAGTAGAGGTCGGTGCGCACGTCCACGATCTCGCCGCGGGCCTGCTCGGGGGAGAAGTACTGCGCGGTGCCGAGGATCGCGCTCGTCTGTGCGACCGTCGCGGTCGTCTCGGAGATCGCGCGCGCGATCCCGAAGTCCATGACCTTCACCTGACCGCTCGGCGTGACCATGATGTTGCCGGGCTTGATGTCGCGGTGGATGACGCCCGCGCGATGGGAGTACTCGAGCGCGGTGAGCACGCCCGAGATGATGCGCACGGCCTCCTTCGGCTCGAGCGGGCCGTCGGCGATGATGTCCTTGAGCAGGCGCCCGTCGACGTGCTCCATGACGATGAACGGCACCTGCACCTCGAGGCCGTCGGCGTCGAGGACCGTCTCCTCGCCCGCGTCGAACACGCGCACGATCGTGGGATGCGCCATGCGTGCGGCGGCCTGCGCCTCCTGCCGGAAGCGCGTGCGGAACGCGGGGTCGGTCGCGAGGGACGGCTTGAGGAGCTTGATCGCGACGCGGCGTCCGAGTCGTGCGTCGGTGCCGATGTGGACGTCGGCCATGCCGCCGCGGCCGATGAGCTCGCCCACCTGGTAGCGCCCGGCGAGCACGCGCACGGACTCGGTCACGCTATCCGTCACGCGCACCGCCTCCCGTCGCGCTCCGATGTGTCCTGTCAGTGTAATCGCGGCTCCTGGCGGCAGCCCTCGAGCATCGAGCGACCCCGCGGGCGCTCAGTTATTGCCGTTGCCGCCAGTCCCGTTCCCGTTGCCTCCGCCGCTTGAACTCGTGATCGTGATCGTGAGGGGAGAGGACGGCTGGGACGGCAGCTGACTGCAGTTCGCGATGTACGTGATCGACGCCGACGGTGTGGACGATGCGGACGACGGCAGCTGGATCTGCATGCTCGTGACGTCCGGCCCGACGGGATTGGCCAGCTTCGCCGTCCCCCCGTTGACCGAGAAGGTGTAGCCGGTGAGCGGCAGGTCGCTCGGGCAGCTCGCGTACCGCGGCCACGTGATAGTGACGGCCTGGCCGGCCGTGCCGCTGCTCGGACCCGTGGGCGTCGTCGGCGCGGGCGGCGTCGCGACGGGACCGTAGATGAGGCCCGTCACCGTCGTGCCGCGCGTGACGTTGCCCGTCGGGTCGACCGAGTAGATCTTGCCGACGTCGCCCTGCGTGGGCGCCGGGTCGCCCGTCTGCACCGAGACGCCGAGGCCGAGCGCCTGGATGGCGTCGCGGAACTGCTGCTCCGTCATCCCCACGTACTGGTTCTCGCTGCCCACGGCGACGAGGTCGTTCGTGGGCGTCGGCGCGGAGGTCGGCGTCGTGCTCGGCGTCGCGGGGCTCGAGGTCTGCGTGGGCGTCGAGCTGCCCGTGGGGGTCGGGGTCGGCGCGGGACGCAGCACGAACGTGAGCACGGCGCCCGCGATCACGAGCGCAAGCAGCACGAGGAGCGCGATGAGCGGCCACGTCCACGGGCTGCGCTTGCGCGGCTCCTCCTCGGGCGGTCCCTCCGCCGGGGTCGCGTTCGCGGCGGTCATGAGGCGCGTCGCGCCGAGCACGCGCGTCTCGCCGGTGTATCCGGAGGCGGCGTTGCCGTATCCGGGGAAGGTCGCGAGGCCGCCCGCGCCGAGCACCGCGGGCACGGCCGCCGCCGCTCCCGCGACGTCCCCGCGCCGCAGCGCCTGCGCCGCGCGCGCGAGGTGCGCCGCCGTCGCCGGGCGATCCTCCGGCCGCTTGGCGATGCACGAGTAGACGAGGTTGCGCACGGGCTCGGCGACCGTCGCGGGCAGGTCCGGCGGGGCCTCGTTGATCTGCGCCATCGCGATCGCGACCTGCGACTCGCCCGTGAAGGGACGTCGGCCGGCGAGCGCCTCGTATGCGACGATGCCGAGCGAGTAGATGTCGGTCGCCGGGGACGCGGGATGGCCGCTCGCCTGCTCGGGCGAGAGGTACTGCACGGTGCCCATGACCTGCCCGGTGGCCGTGAGCGGCACCTGGTCGGCGATGCGCGCGATGCCGAAGTCGGTGATCTTGACGCGACCGTCCGGCGTGATGAGCAGGTTGCCGGGCTTGATGTCGCGGTGCACGAGCCCGGCCGAGTGCGCGGCCTGGAGGGCCGACGCCGTCTGCGCGACGATGTCGAGCACGCGGTCGGTCGAGAGCACGCGCTCGCGCTCGAGGATCGAGGAGAGCGCCTCGCCGGGCACGAGCTCCATGACGAGGTAGGCGCTGCCCTCCTCCTCGCCGTAGTCGTACACGTTCGCGATGCCCTCGTGATTGACGAGCGCGGCGTGACGTGCCTCCGCGCGGAACCGCTCGAGGAACCCCGGGTCGCCGAGGTACTCGTCCTTGAGGATCTTGATGGCGACGGTGCGGCCGATGACGAGGTCCGTCGCCTGCCACACCTCGCCCATGCCGCCGATCGCGATCCGGGAGCCCAGCTCGTACCGTCCCCCGAAAGTGAGGCCGCTCGTCGGTCTCATTCGCTCAGCACCGCCTCTAGTACATTCCTCGCGATGGGCGCCGCAATCTGATTGCCCACGGCGGACTGCCCATGCCCGCCACCGTTCTCCACGACGACCGCGATGACGGCCTGCGGGTCGTTCGCCGGCGCGAAACCGGTGAACCAGAGGGTGTACGGGTCGCCCTCCCCGTTCTCGGCCGTGCCCGTCTTACCCGCCACGTCGACTCCTCTTATTCTGGCATTGCTCGCCGCGCCGTTATTGACGTTGTTGATCATCAATTGGGTCACGGTCGAGGCTGTCTGCTCGCTGATCGGGCTGCTGAACTCCTCGGGCGAGAACGACTGGCGCTGCTTGAGGTCGGGCGTCAGCACGCTCTTGACGAGGTTCGGCTTCATGAGCTTGCCGCCGTTCGCCACGGCCGCCGTCACCATCGCGATCTGCAGGGGCGTCACGTGGTCGTCGCCCTGCCCGAACGAGGAGAGCATCAGCCGGTCCACGTCGGAGGTGATCGGGTAGACGCTCGGCGTCACGGGCAGCGGGATGTCGATCTTCTGCCCGAAGCCGAACGCCTTCGCGTACTTGGCGATCGTCGCGTTGCCGAGATCGCGTCCGAACTGCGCGAACGGGATGTTGCAGCTGAGCCGGAACGCGTCCGCGAGCGAGACGGTCTCCCCGCCGCCGCAGTCGCCGCCCTCCGAGTTGTGGATCGCCGTCGACGTGCCGGGGAGCACGAGCGCGGACGGGTTCGGCTCCTGGCTGTCGGGCGTGAAGCGCCCGCTGTCGATGAGGGCGGAGGTCATGAGCACCTTGAAGACCGAGCCGGGGTTGTAGAGGTCCCCGGCGATCGCGCGGTTGACGAGCGGATCCCCGGGGTCGGCGAGCAGCTGCTTGTAGTTGGCGATCACCTGGTTCGTGTCGTGGCTCGCGAGCAGGTTGGGGTCGTAGGAGGGCTTGGAGACCATCGCGAGCACGGCGCCCGTCTTCGGGTCGAGCACGACGACCGCGCCGCTCTGGCCGCCGAGGGCGTCCCACGCGGCCTGCTGGATCTTCGGGTCTATCGTGAGCTCGACCGCGTCGCCCTTCGGGTTCTGGCCCGTGACGATCGCCGTGACCCGGTCGAGGAAGTTCTCGTCCGCCGTGCCCGTGAGCTCGCGGTTCATGGCCTCCTCGATGCCCGTGTCGCCCTGGTTGAGGGTGAAATAGCCCGTGATGGGCGCGTACATCCCGTCGGGATTCGTGTACTGCCGCACGTACTTGTACTGGTCGTCGCTCGGCACGGACTGCGCGATCGGCTGGCCGTCGACGAGGATCGGGCCGCGCTGCGCCGAATAGCTCGCGTAGAGCGTGCGCACGTTGCGCCCGTCGGTGCGCAGGCTGTCGCTCTGCACGGCCTGGATGATCGTCGTCGACGTGAAGAGCGCGATGAACATGAGCACGACGACGATGCTCACGCGACGCAGCTGGCGGCTCACCGCGCGACCCCTCGCGCGGGCGGCCGGACGGTGTCGGAGATGCGCAAGAGCAGGGCCACGATGATCCAGTTCGCGGTGAGGGACGAGCCGCCGGCGGCGAGGAACGGCGTCGTGAGGCCGGTCAGGGGGATGACGCGCGTGACCCCGCCGACGACGATGAACACCTGGAGCGCGACGACGAAGGAGAGGCCGACGGCGAGCAGCTTGCCGAAGTCGTCGGCACCGCTGTAGCCGACGCGGAAGCCGCGCGAGACGAACAGCAGGTAGAGGCCGAGGATCGCGAAGAGGCCCACGAGCCCGAGCTCCTCGCCGAGCGAGGGGACGATGTAGTCGCTGCTCGCGAGCGGCACCGTCTGCGGGCGCCCCTGGCCGAGGCCCGAGCCGATGAGACCGCCGTTGGCCATGCCGAACATGCCCTGCAGGAGCTGGTAGCTGCCCCCCGTCGCGTTGTAGATGCTCGGATCGAAGGCGTCGAGCCACGCGTGGAAGCGGCCCTCGACGTAGCCGAGCACGCGGGAGGCGAGCAGCGCGCCGCCCACGAAGAGCACGAGGCCGAGGACGATCCAGCTCGCCTTGCCCGTCGCGACGTAGATCATGACGAGGAAGAGCCCGAAGTACAGCAGCGAGGTGCCGAGGTCACGCTGGAAGACGAGCACGACCATCGCCGCCGCCCACACGACGAGGATGGGGCCGAGGTTGCGCGCGCGCGGGAGCCGCAGGCCGAGGACGCGCCGTCCCATGAGGGAGAGAGGCTCCCGATTGCTCACCAGATAGCCGGCGAAGAAGATCGCGAGGGCGATCTTGGCGAGCTCGCCCGGCTGGAACGAGAACGGGCCGAACCCGATGGAGAGCCTCGCGCCGCTCGTGACCTGCCCGATGCCGGGGAGCATCGGCAGCAGCAGGAGCACGATGCCCGCCGCCATCGCTATGTAGCTGTAGCGCTGCAGCACGCGGTGGCTGCGCACGACGAGGAGCACCGCGAACGCGATCGCCATGGCGATGAGCGTCCAGACGATCTGCCTGACGCCCGCGCCGTCCCACCCGAGGGTCTTCTGCGCGATGTCGATGCGGTAGATCTCGGCGATGCCGAGGCCGTTGAGCACGACCGCGATCGGCACGAGGAACGGGTCGGCGTCGCGCGCGACGATGCGCAGCGCGATGTGGATGACGAGCGCGAAGATGGGCGGCAGCGACACGAGCGTGAGCATGCCGCTGTCGGTCGTCCCGAGCGCGCCGAGCTGGACGAGCAGCACGGCGCCGATCGCGATCGCGGCGGCGGGCACGAGCAGGCCGAGCTCGAGGTTGCGCATGCGCGCGGGCTCCCGCAGGCGCACCCGGATCGTCTGCGTGATCGTCTGCCGCTGCCCCGCCGCCGGCGATCCGAGCGGCGGCGTGCGCGTGTCACTGCCCAGCGTCATCCGACAGCCGCTCCACGATGTCGCGCGCGTCGGACAGGCTCGACGCGCTGATGGTCGACTCCACGCTGTCGCGCGTGAAGGTGGGCAGGTCGTCCACCTCGATGTCGGTCTCCTCGTACACCGAGGAGAGGCTGATGGGCCCGATGCCCTGCTGCACGCCCCGGAAGATCGCTACCCGGCCATCCGCCTCCCCCACGTAGTAGTGGGACTGGGTCCAGCGGTAGCCGAGCAGCGCGGCGAGCGCGATCGCGACGATCGCGAGCCCGATGAGCACGAAGAGCACGATGCGTCGGCGCCGGGCGCGGCGCCGGTCCTCCGCGATGAGCTCGGCGAGGTACTCGTCCGACTCCGGCTCGAAGTGCGCGTCCTCCTGCGTCGCCTTGAGCGGGTGCAGCAGGAGCGTCGGCAGGCGCAGCGGGCGGCGCGTGGGCTCCGAGGCGAACGTGAGCTCGCCGGCCGCGGACCCCACGAACACGGGCTCGCGGTCGTTGCTCGTGTCGGGCCCCTCGTCCACGTCGACGATGATGACGGTCACGTTGTCCGGGGCGCCCGCGTCGAGGCTCTCCCGGATGAGACGGTTCGCCGCGGACGCGGCGACCGGCGCGCCCGCGAGCACGTGCGCGATCCGGTCCTCCGAGACGTAGCTGCTCAGGCCGTCCGAGCACAGGAGCCAGCGGTCGCCGGGGCGCGTCTCGAGGATCGCGGTGTCGATCTCCGGCGCGGCGTCGACGTCGCCGAGCACGCGCATGAGCACCGATCTGCGCGGGTGGACGGCCGCCTCCTCGGGCGTGATGCGCCCGCTGTCGACGAGGCGCTGCACGAACGTGTGGTCGGCTGTGATCTGGCTGAGCTCGCCGTCCCGGTAGAGGTAGACGCGCGAGTCGCCGATGTGGGCGAGCGCGATCTCGTCGCCGACGCGCAGGATGCTGCTCACGGTCGTGCCCATGCCCGTGAGCTCCGGGTGCTCGAACACGGTCTCGGCGAGCAGCTGGTTGGCCGCGATGAGCGCGGACTGGAGCGCGAACTCGGCGTCGGCGGCGGAGGCGTACTCGCCGTCGATCTCCGCGATGCGCTTCGTCGCGATCGCGGACGCGACGTCGCCGCCCGCATGTCCGCCCATGCCGTCCGCGACGACGAAGAGATGGTGGCCCGCGTATCCGGAGTCCTGGTTGTTGCTGCGGATCTTGCCGACGTGCGAGGCCGCAGCGCTCCTGCTCGAGGTCGACACGGCCTACCGTCGCAGCTCGAACGTCGTCGTGCCGATCCGGACGGGGACCCCCGGCGGCACCGGGGTGGGGGTGGTGACGCGGGTGCCCTGCACGTAGGTCCCGTTCGTCGAGTCGAGGTCCTGCACGACCCACTCGTCGTTCCAGACCATGAGCCGTGCATGGTGCGTCGAGGTGTAGTCGTCGCGGATGACGAGGTCGGAGTCGCTCGACCGTCCGATCGTGAGCTGGTCGTCGGGCAGGTCGATCTCGAGGCCCGCGCGCGGCCCTCCGGTGATGACGAGCCTGCGCGCGCGGCCGTGGCCGCCGCCGTCGCGCCTCGGGAGTCCTGGCGAGGGGACGTTCGGCACGGCGCGCTGTGCTGCGAGGCGCTCGGTGACGGTCGCCTGGGCGGGCGGCATCGCGCTCGCGGCGGCGGCCGGCGGGGGCAGCGGCGCGGAGGGGTATGGTGCGGCGGGGGGCGGGGTCTCCGCCGCGCGCCGCGTGTGCGGGCCGAAGAGGTCGGAGCGCAGCGCGTAGACGATCGCGAAGACGAAGACCCACAGCAGCGCGAGGAACGCGAGCCGCAGGATGATGAGGGTGAGCTCGCTCATCTAGCGAGCTCCATTCGGCCGTCGGCTGGCGAACGGGTCGTTGTCCGCGGACTGGGCGAGCACCCGGAACACGATACGCGTCCGGCCGATCTCGATCACGGAGTCCGGCGGGAGCGGGGCCTTGGAGATGCGGGCGCCGTTGAGCCTCGAGCCGTTCGTCGAGCCGAGGTCGTTGACCTGTGCGCGCTGTCCGTCCCACAGGATCTCGAGGTGGCGGCGCGAGATGCCCGTGTCGTCGACCGTGATGTCCGCCTCCGAGCCGCGACCCACGACCGTGCGCCCTTTGACGAGGGGATAGCGCCGTCCGTCGATCTCGAGCACGGGCGTCCAGGTCACGCGCCCCTGCACGTTCTCCGACGTGATGTCGATCATGCCCTGGCTCAAGCGCGGGTCCTCGACGAGCTGGATGCCGATCGGGCCGGCGAATGCGTAGCGTTGCGCCGCCGCGTGCTGCTCGACGAGCTGGGTGAACTCGTCGATGAGGGCGGGGCCGAGCTGGGCCATGCGCGCATGGTCCTGCGGGCTGAGCGCGACGGTGAAGCGATTGGGGACGAGGATGCGCTCGCGCGAGACGACGACGGCCTTCGTGTCGAGCTCGCGCCGCAGCGCCGCCGTGATCTCGAGAGGTTGCAGACCGCTTCGGAAGGTCTTGGCGAAGACGCCGTTGACGGCGCGCTCAAGACCTCGCTCGAAGTTGTCCAGAAGTCCCAAGGAGCCCCTCTCGGCCGGCAGAACGATGCAATGTTAGTAGGGAGGGGTCCCCACGGCCTGTGAAGGACGGTCCGCGACGGGGTCGTCGCGGTGCGCCCGCCGCGCGGGCGTGCGGGTGCCGCGGTGCGCGCGCTAGGGCTTGCGGGTGCCGCGGTGCTAGCGCGCCGGGGGCCGAGCGGGGTCGGGTCGATGGCCGCCGGGACTCCCGGCGGTGTGCCGAGGCCGTGGTGCCGTCGGGGCTCGAGTGGACGTGTCGGCTCGGGGTGCGGCCGGATGCTCGGGGCCGAGTGCCGGCAGTGATCGGGGCGGGACGTCACCGGCACGCCGTATGGTAGCCTCGCTCCGACGCGGCGAGAGCCTTGCGTCGCGCGCGAGTGGCGGAATAGGCAGACGCGCTGGCTTCAGGTGCCAGTGCCCGAAAGGGCGTGCGGGTTCAACTCCCGCCTCGCGCACATCGTGTCTCGTGCGATCGGTGCGGTGCGCGACCGCGTCCGCGCGCGTCGGGGTTACCGGCCGTGGTCGGCGAGGATCTGGTCGTAGTCGATGAGGCCGAGGACGGCGTCCCAGTCGATCGTGCGCGCATCCTCGGCGACCGCCTCCTCCGCGACGACCCTGCCGTTGCGGCGCACGACGACGCCTTCCGGCACGAGCTCGTTGAGCCGCGCGAGGATCGCGTCGTTGACGGCCTCCGCGTCGAAGTCGGCGCCGACGCGGGCGTAGTAGTCGGCGGGCAGGGTGTACGAGACGAAGCCCACCTCGACCTCAGCCACGGTCGCCCCTCCTCACCGGATCGCTCCTCCTCACCAGGCGCCGGCGCGCGTCACCACTGCGCGACCTCGTCCGTCACCGACCCGAGCAGCTCGATGCCGGCGAGGATGTCCGGGTGGAAGCACATGACGTAGCCCACGGTGAAGCCGAGATCGCGCACCGCGCGCAGATCCCGCAGCAGGTCGTCGCGCGTCGTCTCGGGCGTGACGCGCAGGAGCGTCGTCTTCTCGATGTCGTCGAAGTCGCGCCCGACGGTGTCACAGTGCGACCGGAGCACCTCGAGCTTGTGCGGCGCCTCCGGTCCGCCGAAGAGGTTGCACGCGTCCGCGTACTGCGCGACGAGGCGCAGCGTCTTCCGCTCGCCGCCGCCCCCGATCATGAGGTACGGGCGCGGCCTGCTGAGGCTCTGCGGCGAGTTGAGGGTGCGCCCGAGCCGGTAGTGGATCCCCTCGAAGGGCCCGTCGTCGTCGTTCCACATCTGCAGGCAGATCCGTATCGCCTCCTCGAGCCTCTCGAAGCGCTCGGCCGTGGGAGGGAAGGGCAGCCCGAGTCCACGCGACTCGTCCTCGTTCCACGCGGCGCCGATGCCGAGGCCCGCGCGGCCGCCCGACAGCACGTCGAGCGTCGTGACGGCCTTCGCGAGCAGCCCGGGCTCGCGATACACGACGCCCGTCACGAGCGTGTGGAGGAGCACCTTCGAGGTGTTCGCTGCGAGGAAGCCGAGCGCCGTGTACGCCTCGAGCATCTCGTTCTCGACCGGGCCCACGTTCGGGATCTGCCACAGATGGTCCATGACGGTGATGCGGGCGATGCCGGCGCTCTCCGCCTCGCGCCCGACGCGTGCGAGAGTAGGGCCGATCTCCCCCGCGCCGCCGGTCCAGGTGAAGTTGGCTACGTGAAGTCCCAGGTCCATGGCGGTGCTCCTCGAGCGGTGGTAGAGGCGGGGGTCGGGCGCGACCGCGTCCACCGACCAGGCTACGACTCCGTGCCGGGGCGAGCGTCGCGGAAGGGGGGACTGTTGGGCCTACACTGCTGTCGAGTCGATGCTGTCCAGGCGGATGTCGTCCGGGCCGGTTCCGGTCGGTGCTCGTCGGGACCGTGCCCGTCGGGTCGGTGGCCGTCGGGTCGGTCTGGTCCGGTGCGGTCCGGACCGATGTGGTCCGGGGCCGGCTCAGGATGAGCTGTCGTCGACGGGCCGTCGGGCAGCGGGAGGAGGAACGCGTGGTGCATCCGTGGTACACGATCGTGTTCGTCGTCGTGGCGCTCCTCGGGCTCCTCGTGACGCTCGCGGGCCTTCTGCTCCTCGGCTCGGTCATCGCCGTGAACGTCGACCCGACGCTCTTCTCGGGCATCGGCCGCCAGTAGCGGGCGGCCTCGAGCTGCTCGATCCCGCAACGCCGGGCCCGGCTCGACTCGACGTGTGCGCGGCCGCCCGGTGCGCGCGAGCCGTGTCCGCCGGGCGCGAGCCCGGCTTCCGGTGGCGGGAGCTCGGGCGCGGTGCGGCGGGGGGCTGATCCGGGCGGCGGGGCTGATCCGGGCGGCGGGGCTGATCCGGGCGGCGGAGGCTGATCCGGAGTGGCGAGCGATCCGGCCGGGGCGTGCTCGTCGTCCCGGTGTGCTCGTGGCGGCGTGCTCGTCGCGGCGTGCTCGTCGCGGGCGCATCGTCCCGACGGCCGTGAGCGGAGCCGCGTTCGCCCACGTTCATCTGCGCGGCATACGCTGGATCCGTCATGAGACTTCTGCTCATCCGTCATGCCCAGACGCCCGCGAACGCGGCGGGCGTCATCGACACCGCGATCCCCGGCCCCGGGCTCACCCCGCTCGGCCGACGGCAGGCGGAGGCGATCCCCGACGCGCTGCGAGGCGAGGACATCGAGGCGATCTACGTCTCGCGGCTTGTCCGTACGCAGCTCACGGCCGAGCCGCTCGCCCGCGCGCTCCATCTGCGTCCGCGGGTGCGGGACGGGCTGCACGAGATCGAGGCGGGCGACATCGAGGGGCGCTCTGACGTGGAGGGTCGTCGCGCCTACCTCGAGGTGCTCTACGCGTGGGGGCTCGGCGACCTCGACCGGCGAGTGCCCGGCGGCCCGAGCGGGCGGGAGTTCGCGGCGCGCTTCGACGCCGCGATCGACGGCATCGCACGCGAGAGCCGCGGCACGGTCGCCGTCGTCAGTCACGGCGCCGCGATCCGCGTGTGGGTCGGCGGTCGCGCGCGGAACGTCTCGCCCGGGTTCGCCGCGAGCCACGAGCTCGAGAACACGGGCGTCGTGGTGATGACGGGCGACCCCGAGGGGGGATGGTTCGCCGAGAGCTGGCAGGGCAGCCCCCTCGGCGGCGAGGCGCTCGCGGACGAGACCGCGCCCGATCCGACGGGCGAGCCGATCACGGACGCCGCATCCCCCGATCCCCGCTGACCCCCTCCGCCCCGCCCTCTCCCCCGCGAACGTCCCCAAGACGAAGGAGTCGGGCGCCGAAAACGAAGGAGACTGCGCTCGCACACGGCGTGAACCGCGTTTCGACGTCGCTCCGCGACCCCATCTCCTTCGTTTTGGGCGGCGCGCCGTCTCCGCCGTCTCCGTCGTTATGGGAGGAGCGTGCTCGCCGCTGCACCCCGGAGAGCTCGCCGAAAATGAAGGAGACCGGGCTCGCTATCGCACGTGAACGGGGTTTCAACGGCGCTCCGGGGTCGCGTCTCCTTCATTTTCGGGAGTCGCTCCCCGCTCTAGGTGTACTCGGTCAGCACTTTGGTGCCAGCAGGCTGAGCGGCGGGTGACCGCCGAGGGCTGAGTGGCGTCGTCGAGTGTTGTAGTGCTCGAGCCA
>JAATFA010000132.1 GCA_015655445.1 Actinomycetales bacterium
CGCGAGAACGTCATCCTCTCGCTGCACCCGCACAACGATCGCGGCACCGCGATCGCGGCCGCCGAGCTCGGCTACATGGCGGGCGCGGACCGCATCGAGGGCTGCCTGTTCGGCAACGGAGAGCGCACGGGCAACGTCGACCTCGTCGCGCTCGGCCTCAACCTGTTCAGCCAGGGCATCGATCCGCAGATCGACTTCCGCGACCTCGACGAGATCCGCCGCACGGCCGAGTACTGCAACCAGCTGCGCGTGCACGAGCGCAGCCCGTGGGCCGGCGACCTCGTCTACACGGCCTTCAGCGGCTCCCACCAGGACGCCATCAAGAAGGGCTTCGAGGCCATGGCCGCGCGCGCCGAGGCCGAGGGCGTCGACGTGAGCGAGATCGAGTGGGCCGTGCCCTACCTGCCGATCGATCCGAAGGACGTCGGCCGCGGCTACGAGGCTGTCGTGCGCGTCAACTCCCAGTCGGGCAAGGGAGGCGTCGCGTACCTGCTCAAGGCGGACCACGCGCTCGACCTGCCGCGCCGGCTGCAGATCGAGTTCAGCCAGGTGGTCCAGGCGAAGACCGACGCGGAGGGCGGCGAGGTCACGAGCGAGGAGATCTGGGAGATCTTCTGCGACGAGTACCTTCCGGCTCCCGCGGACCGGCCCGAGGACAAGTGGGGCCGGTTCGAGCTGCTCTCCACGCGCACGGCGAGCGACCTCACGGGCGAGGTGAGCCTGCAGGTGCACTTGCGCGACGGGGACGCCGTCGAGTCGGTCGAGGCGACCGGCAACGGCCCCATCGCAGCCTTCCTCACGATCATGGAGGGCGAGGGCTTCGCCGTGCGCCTCTACGACTACGTCGAGCACACGCTCAGCGCGAGCGGCGACGCGCTCGCAGCCGCCTACGTCGAGCTCGACGTCAACGGCCAGCGCCTGTGGGGCGTGGGGATCGACGCGGACATCTCGACGGCATCGCTCAAGGCGATCGTGTCGGCGGTCAACCGGTCGGTGCGGGCGCGCGCCGCCTCGCGCGAGCTCGTCGGCGCCGCCGGCTGACCCGCGGAGCGCGGGCGGGACGCACGGGCGGGCTCGAGGGCCGACCGCGCGTCCCGCTCCCGGGCGCTCAATCGCGCGTGCCGCGCCGCAGGCGGGGGAGGCGGTCGATGCTGCGCTGCTCCGGCAACCGCCACGAGAAGAGCACGGCGAGCACGCGCACGACGAACGTGAGCAGGACGCACACGGCCGCCGCGACGGGCACGTCCACGCCGAGCGCGACGAGGCCCACGAGGCTTGCCGCGCCCGTGAGCACCGCGACGACGTAGAGCGACCCGACCTGCATGAACGCGATGGGCGCGACGAGCAGGAGGTCGCGCAGCACCGATCCGCCGACGGCCGCGACCGCGCCGACGAAGATCGCGGGGATCGCCGGCAGGCCGAGCGCGAGCGCCTTCGTCGTGCCGACGGCGCCGAAGAGCCCCAGCGTGAGCGCGTCGAGCGCGGTGATGGTCGCGCGCAGGCGCCGGAACAGCCACTCGAGCAGCATGCCGACGAGCGCCGCGGCAGTCGCGACGGGCAGGTACCAGTCGCTCTGCAGCGCCGCGGGCACCTGGTTGACGAGCACGTCGCGCATGAGGCCGCCGCCGAGGCCCGTCGCGATGCCGATGATCGCGACGCCGAGCACGTCGAGGCGTCGGTCACGGAACTGGGCCGCGACGAGCGCGCCCTGCACGCTCCCGATCGCGACCGACAGCAGGTCGGCCCACAGCGGGATGGCGAAGGCCGCGGCGGTCACGCCTCCTTCGTATCATGCGCGCGGGCGCGGTCGCGTCGGCCGGGCGTCACGGCGCTGCGGGAGCCGCGCGCGCGGCCGCGCTCTCCGCCTCGCGCGCGGCCCAGCGCGCGAACGTCTCGCGGCCGTAGCCGGGCAGCGGCGTCATGTGGTGCCCCGCGCGGAACGTGGCCGCGATGCGTCCCGGCGCGTGCACGGTCCACGTGCGCTCGCGCACGCCGTGCGCCGCCTGCCACTGGCGAGCGAGCGTGCGCGCGGGCAGCTGCTCCGGGCCGCCGATGTCCGCGACGCGGCCCGCGGGGCGCGCGGTCGCGAGCTCGACGAGGCGCGCCGCGACCTCCTCGACGGCGATCGGCTGCACGGGCAGGTCGGGCACGACGATCGCGGGGAGCCGGCGCTGAAGGCGCAGGAAGGCGGCCACGAAGTCGTGGAACTGCGTTGCCCGCTGGATCGTGAAGGGCACGCCGGAGGCGGCGATCATCCCCTCGCTCGCGACCTTGTCGCGGTAATAGCCGTACGGGATGCGCTCGACGCCCACGATCGAGATGAAGACGAGGTGCCCGACACGCGCGTCGCGGCACGCGTAGAGCAGCACGCGCGTCTGGCCCGCGTCGCGGCGGCTCGTCGTCGCGAGGTGCACGACCGTGTCGGCGCCGCGAAGCGCCGCGGCGACGCCCTCGCCCGTGTCGAGGTCGCCGCGCACGCGGTCCGCCCCCGCGCGGCGGCTGAGCACGCGCACGTCGGCTCCCGTCGCCCGCAGGCGACGGACGGTGGGACGGCCGAGGGTTCCCGTGCCGCCGGTGACGAGGATGGTCATGGTGATCCTTTCCGGAGGTTCACCAGTGAGGACCGGACGGCGGCCCGGAACGTGACAGGGTCGCCGTCAGGCGCGCGAGCTTGGCCGGGTTGCGCACGAGCAGCACGCGTCGGAGCCCCTCCGGGCCGACCTCGGCCGTCCAGAACGTGCTCTCGCCCTCGCGCGTGCCGACGAAGGCGATCTCGCCGTTCGCCTCCACCGGCGTGACGACGAGGTCCCGTCCGTACTTCTCGAACAGGCCGAGCACGAATCGCGCGACGCGCTCGCGGCCGACGACGGGCACGCGTGCCGCCCGTGCCGCCCCGCCGCCGTCGGAGATCGCGACGACGTCCTCGGCGAGCAGCGACTCGAGCGTCGCGAGGTCGCCCCCGCGCGCGGCCGCGAGGACGGCCCCGAGCAGGCGATCGCGCGCGGCGGGGCTCACGGGGCGTCCGCGCTCGCGCTCGAGGCGCGCGCGAGCGCGGGAGGCGAGCTGGCGTGCGTTGGCCTCCGTCGTCCCGAGCACCTCGGCGGTCTCGCGGTGGCTGTACGCGAACGCCTCGTGCAGCACGTACGCCGCGCGCTCCGCGGGCGTGAGGCGCTCGAGCAGCAGCAGCACGGCGAGCGAGAGCGCCTCCGCCCGCTCGGCGCCGAGCAGCGGGTCGTCGGCCGTCGACACCGGCTCGGGGAGCCAGGGCCCGACGTACACCTCACGCCGCGCGCGGGCCGAGTCGAGGGCCGTGAGGCACAGGCGGGTGACGGTCGTCGCGAGGAACGCGCCCGGCTCCCGCACGGAGCCGACGTCGACGGCGCGCCAGCGCAGCCACGCGTCCTGCAGCACGTCCTCGGCGTCGGAGGCGGAGCCGAGCATGCGGTACGCGATGCCGAAGAGCCGCCGGCGCTGCGCCTCGAACGCCGCGAGCGGGTCTGTCGTCACGCGTCCATTGTGCTCCAGCGGGGATAATCGGGGGGTGCCCCTCTATCGCGACGAGGCGGTCGTGCTGCGCACCCACAAGCTGGGCGAGGCCGATCGCATCGTGACCCTGCTCAGCCGCGAGCACGGCAAGATCCGTGCCGTCGCGAAGGGCGTGCGCCGCACCTCGTCGCGCTTCGGCGCGCGGCTCGAGCCGTTCATGGTCGTCGACGCCCAGTTCTACGAGGGACGCAGCCTCGACATCGTGCAGCAGGCGGAGACGCTGGGCGCGTACGGCGGGGACATCGTCGGCGACTACGCGAGCTACACGGCGGCGAACGCCATGGTCGAGACGGCGGACCGGCTCACCGACGACGGCAACAGCCTGCAGCAGTACCTCCTTCTCGTGGGCGCCCTGCGCTCGCTCGCGCGCCGGGAGCACCCGGCGGGGCTCACGCTCGACTCGTACCTGCTGCGCTCGCTCGCGATCGCGGGCTGGGCGCCGAGCTTCGGCGACTGCGCCGTCACGGGCGCGCCCGGACCGCACTCCGCGTTCGTGGTGCAGCTCGGCGGCGTCGTCGCCGACGCGGTCGCCCCGCCCGGCTCGCCGCGATTGGATGCGGCGACGCTCGCGCTGCTCGGCGCGCTCCTCTCCGGAGACTGGCCGGTCGCGGAGGCCGCCGACGAGCGGACGCGATCGCAGGCGACGGGCGTCATCGCCGCGTACGCGCAGTTCCACCTCGAGCGCGGGCTCCGCTCCCTCGAGCACGTCGAGCGAGCGGGAGGGCCGCGATGAGCCCCGTGCCGAAGACCCACAAGGACGCGGCGGACTTCGTGCCGCTCGACTGGACGGGGGAGCATCCGCCGGAGCTGCCGCGTGGCGCGGTGCCCGCGCACGTCGCGATCGTCATGGACGGCAACGGGCGGTGGGCGAACGCGCGCGGACTGCCGCGCATCGAGGGCCACAAGGCGGGGGAGGCGGCGCTGCTCGACGTCGTCGCGGGCGCGATCCAGATCGGCGTGCGGCACGTGAGCGTCTACGCCTTCTCGACCGAGAACTGGTCCCGCTCGCCCGAGGAGGTGCGCTTCCTCATGGGCTACAACCGCGAGGTGCTGCACCGCCGACGCGACCAGCTCAACGAGTGGGGCGTGCGCATCCGCTGGGCGGGGCGCCGGCCGCGACTGTGGGGCTCGGTCGTCAACGAGCTCCAGTTCGCGGAGCGTCTCACGGCCGGCAACTCGACGCTCACGCTCACGATGTGCGTCAACTACGGCGGTCGCACGGAGATCGCGGACGCGATGCGCGCGATCGCGCAGGACGTCGCGGCGGGGCGCATGCGAGCCTCCGGCGTCAACGAGAAGGCGATCCGGCGTCGTCTGTACGTGCCGGAACTGCCCGACGTCGACCTCTTCGTGCGCACCTCGGGGGAGCAGCGGACGAGCAACTTCCTGCTCTGGCAGAGCGCGTACGCGGAGATGGTGTTCCTCGACACGCTGTGGCCGGACTTCCGGCGTGCCCACCTGTGGGACGCGATCCGGGTCTACGCCTCGCGCGACCGGCGGTTCGGCTCCGCCGTCGACGCGCCCGTGCGCTGACCTCCGCGGCGCGGCGCGGGCGTCACGCGGCGAGCCGTCGCGCGGCCTCGAGCCCCTCGCGCGTCGCGCGCGCGGCGTCGACCTCGCGCGCGTCGAGCGCGCCGCCGACCGTCTCCACGCGTAGCCCGCGCGCGAGGAGCTCGGCGGTGAGCGGGTCGTGTCGCTCCTGACCCGCGCACACGACGACGGTGCTCCCGGGCACGAGCGCGACGCGTCCGTCCGCGAACTCGACCTCGACGCCCTCGGGGGTGATGCGGCGATAGGAGAGGCCGCTGTGCATCGAGACGCCCGCGGCGCGAAGCGCGCCGAGTGCGACCCAGCGCGTCGTGATGCCGATGCCCTCGCCGAAGCGGCCGCTGCGCCGCAGGAGCGTGACCGCGTCGCCCGGGCGACGCGGTATCGCCGGGGCGGGGGGCCGCGCGCGCTGCTCGCGCCGCCCCTCGAGCGTCTCGTCCGCGCCGGTCAGGCCGAAGCGGGCGAAGAACTCGGCTCCGCGCTCGACCGGGTCGTGCGGCTCGACGAGGTACGCGGCGAGGTCGACGCCGATGCCGCCCGCGCCGATGATCGCGACGGTGCCCTCCGGCACGCCGTGGAGAATCGCGGTCTCGTAGTCGAGCACGTGGGGCAGGTCGGCGCCCGGGATGTCGACGCTGCGGGGACGCACGCCCGTCGCGACGACGACGCCGTCGAAGCCCTCGAGCTCGTCCGCGGCCGGCGCGTGCTCCAGCACGACGGTCGCGCCGAGCCGGCCGAGCTCGAGCCGCGCATACTCGACCGTGCGCGCGTAGTCCTCCTTCGCGGGGATCCGCGCGGCGAGGCGGAACTGGCCGCCGAGCTCGGCGGCCGCCTCGAAGAGGGTCACGCGGTGCCCGCGCCGGGCCGCGTCGAGCGCGGCGGAGAGACCGGCGGGGCCTCCGCCGACGACCGCGATGCCGCGCGGCTCGGGGGAGCGATCGAGCGGGAGCGCGCGCTCGCGTCCTGCGCGCGGGTTGACGAGGCACGAGACGGGCTTCATGACGAAGGAGCGGTCGAGGCACGCCTGGTTGCACGCGATGCACGTGTTGACGCCCGCGAAATCGCCTCGGCGCGACCGCTCGACGATCTCGGGGTCGGCGAGGAAGGGCCGGGCGAGCGCGATCGCGCGCACGCGGCCCCGCGCGAGGACCTCCTCGGCGTCGCACAGGTCGGTCATGCGGTTGGACGCGAGCACGGGCACGTCGAGCCCCGCGCGCTCGAGGGCGCCCGCGATCGACTCGGACCAGTGCAGCCACGCGCCGTGCGGCACGGCCGCCTGCACGGTCGGCACGGCCGACTCGTGCCAGCCGATGCCGATGTTGAGGGCGTCCGCGCCGCCGCGCGCGAGCTCGATCGCGAGCTCGATCGTCTCCTCGTCGCTCGTCGACCCGGGCACGAGGTCGGCGCCGGACATGCGGAAGACGACGGGCAGGCCCTCGCCCGCCGACGCGCGCACGGCTGCGAGCGCCTCGAGGGCGAACCGTCGCCGCCGCGCGGCGTCGCCGCCCCACGCGTCCTCGCGCCGGTTCGTGACGGGAGAGCAGAACTGGTTGATGAGGTAGCCCTCCGAGCCCATGATCTCGACGGCGTCGAAGCCGAGCTCACGTGCGCGCGCGGCCCCGCGCCCGAAGGCCTCGAGCACGCGCGCGATGCCGGTCTCGTCGAGCTCGTCGGGCACCGCGCCGCGGGCGCCGCGCCACGGCAGCGGCGACGGCGCGACCGAGCGCAGGGGGCGGCCCTGCTCGTCGACGAGGCCGTCGAGGATCGCGTAGCGGCCGGCGTGGAAGAGCTGCGCCGCGATGCGCCCGCCCGCCTCGTGCACGGCGGCGACGGCGCGCGCGAGCCGCGCGTCCCCGACCGGGTCGCCGAGCACCGAGAAGTCGTGCGCTCCCGCCCCCTCCGGCGAGACGGCGAGCCCCCCCGTGATGAGCAGGGCGGCACCGCCGCGCACGCGCTCGGCGTAGTAGGCGGCGAGCGCCTCGCCCCCGTCGTCGAGCACCTCGAGCCCCGAGTGCATGCTGCCCATGACGATGCGGTGCGGCAGCTCGAGCGAGCCGAGCCGCCACGGCGAGAAGACGCGCTCGAGCACGGCGGTCACGACGGCCCTCAGTCGCGCGCGGGCAGCACGGCGTCGCGCAGGGGGCTCGAGGTCTCGGCCCAGAACGGCGGGGCGACGACCGTGAGCCCGCCGTCCACCGAGAGCGTCTGCCCCGTGATGTAGCCGGCCTTGGGGGAGAGCAGGAACTCGATCGCGTCCGCCATGTCGTCCGCGGTGCCGGGGCGCTGCAGCGGCAGCTTCTCGAACACCGACTCGCGCGAGGCCATGCCCGGCACCTTGCCGTAGAAGTAGTCGAGCGAGTCGGTGGCGATGAGGCCCCCGTTGACGGCGTTCACGGTGATGTTGCGCGGGCCGAACTCGGTCGCCATGAAGCGCACGTACGCCTCGTTCGCGGCCTTCGCCGCCCCGAGCGCCGCGTAGGTGGGGAACGCGCGCAGCGAGCCGTAGCTCGTGACGCACACGATGCTCCCGCCGTCGGTCATGAGCTCCGCGGCGCGCTGGGCGGTGAGCACGAACGACCGCGTGTTCATCGCGTAGCTGCGGTCGAGGTGGTGCTGCTTGAGCTCGGCGATCGGCTTGAACGCGCTCGCGGCCGCGTTCGCGACGAAGCCCGTGAGGCGTCCGTACTCCTCGCGCACGGCCTCGAACATGCGGTCGATGTCCTCGGGCTGCTCGATGTCCGCCTGCACGGTCATGCCGCTCCCGCCCGCCTCGCGCACGAGCTCGAGCGTCTCCGCGGCGAGGTCCGCGTTCGACTTGTAGTTGACGACGAGCGCCGCGCCGGATCGCGCGAGCTTGATCGCGAGCACGCGGCCGATGCCGCGCGAGGCGCCCGTGATCGCGACGACGGCGGTGGGGGTGGGCTCGCTCATGCGGCTCCGTTCTGGCTCGCGGCCGTGAGCACGTCCCGTGCCACGACGGTCTTCTGGATCTCGTTCGTGCCCTCCTCGAAGCGCTGCGCGCGAGCATCGCGGTAGACGCGCTCGATCGTGCTGCGACGCCAGTAGCCCGATCCGCCGTGGATCTGGAGGGCCTTGTCGGTCACGCGCGCCAGCATATCGACGGCGACCATCTTCGAGGCCGACGAGAGGGTGCTCGCGTCCGGAGCGCCGCTCTCGTATGCGCGCGCGGCCTCGAGCACGAGGGCGCGCGCCGCGAGGATGTCGGCGTGGTTCTCGGCGAGGTAGAACTGGATCGCCTGCCGCTCCGCGATCCTCTTGCCGAACGTCTGACGGCGCAGCGCGTAGGCGATCGCGAGCTCCTGCGCGCGCTCGGCGAGCCCGACGCAGCTCATCGCGACGGAGATGCGGCTCGGCAGCAGGAAGCCGCCGAGCGCGACCTCGAGGCCCTGCCCCTCCTCGCCGAGGCGCTGGCTCACCGGCACGGGCGTGTCGGTGAAGCGCAGGATCGCGTGGTCGGTGCCGCGCACGCCCATCGTCTCCGAGTCGTCGACGACCTCCGCGCCCGGGAGCCCCGTGTTCGGCACGAGGAGCGCGATCGTGCCCTCGCGCCCGGTCGTGCCCTCGAGGCGGCACGCGAGCAGCCAGTAGTCGCACGTGACGCCGAAGGTGATGAGCTGCTTCTCGCCCGTCAGGTAGTACGTGTCGCCCTCGCGTCGCACGTGGGAGCGGATGTCTGCCCCCGTGCCCGCGGTCGCCTCGGTGAGCGTGAACGCGACGAGCACGTCGCCCGCGACGCTCGGCTTGACGACCTGCTCGAGCTGCTCCGGCGTCGCGTAGGGCGCCATCGCGCGCCACGTGCCGTTGATGACGTGCACGAGCATGCGGATGGAGGCGTGCGAGCGGGAGAAGATCTCCATGAGCTCGAGGTAGCGCGAGAAGGGGATGCCGCGTCCGCCGATGCTCTCCGGCGCCGCGAGGCTCAGGTAGCCGCGGGACTTGAGCTCGGCGAAGAGCTCCTCGGGCACGGTCCCGGTCGCCTCGATGCGCTCGGCGTACTCCTCGCCGGGGCCCGTGATCCACCGTTCGACCTCGTCCTTGAGCCGGGCGAACTCGGTCTCGTCCAGCGGCATGGTCATGCGTCCTCCAGGGTGTCGGCCGGCACGCCGTGCCGGAGCGGGGATGGGCGGGGCGGCCCTCAGCGGGCGACGAGCTCGGCGGCGCGCTCGCGCAGCACGTTCTTGAGCACCTTGCCCACGGCGTTGCGCGGCAGGGCGTCGATGATCTCGAGCCGCTCCGGCCAGTAGTACTTGCTCACCGCGGCCTGCCGGAGGTACTCCTGCATCTGGCCGAACTCGAGGGGCTCCGCGCCGTCGGCGGGCACGACGAAGGCGCACGCGCGCTCCCCGAGCCGCTCGTCCGGCATGCCCACGATCGCGACGTCGGCGACCTGCGGGTGCTGGAAGAGCAGGTTCTCGATCTCGACGACGGGGATCTTCTCGCCCCCGCGGTTGATGACGTCCTTGAGCCGCCCCGTGATGCGCAGGAAGCCCTTCTCGTCGACCGTCGCGAGGTCGCCCGTGCGGTACCAGCCGTCCGCCGTCATCGCGGCGGCGGTGAGGTCGGGGCGATCGAGGTAGCCGGCGAAGAGGGTGGGGGAGAAGATCTCGTAGTGCCCCTCGACGCCCGGCGGCACCTCGCGGTCCTCGTCGTCGACGACGCGGATGCGGATGCCGGGCAGCGTGCGCCCGTCGCTGCCCCACGCCGAGTCCGGCGGATCCTGCGGCGCGGCGAGCGTCGCGAGGCCCGTCTCGGTCGTGCCGAAGGCGCCGCACACGGCCGTGTCGAGCACGCGCGTCGCCTTCTCCGCGAGCGTGCGCGGAACGGCGGCGCCCGTCGCGACGAAGATGCGCAGGCTCTCCGGCGCCGCCGCACCCTCCTCGACGAGCTTCACGAGGTCCATGAGGAACGGAGTCGCGGCCTGCACGAACGTCGCGCCCGCCTCGCCGAACGCCTCGCGCAGGGCGATCGCGGGATCCCAGATCGGCTGCACGACGGCGGCGACGCCGAGGCGCCAGGCGAGGAGCATCCCATAGAGGAAGCCCGTCTGGTGCGCGATCGGCGAGGGCACGTAGATGCGGTCCTCCGCCGTGAGGCCGAGGTGCTCGATCTCGAGCTCGGTCGCCGTCCGCAGCGAGTGGTGCGTGTGCTGCACCCCCTTCGGCTCGCCCGTCGTGCCGGAGGTGAACAGCAGCTGGCACACGTCGTCGGCGGAGGGGCGCGCAGCGAGGATCGCGTCGCGATCCGGCTCGGTGCCCGCGACGGCCGCGTCGAAGTCGTGCCAGCGCCACGGCGCCGCGATGTCGTCCACGGCGGGAGCGCCCGGCACGCGCTCGGCGCGTCCGCCGCTGCCCGATGCGGAGAGCACGATGACGTCGGTGAGCCGCAGCTCACGGCCCCCGCGCTCGGCCTCCCGCACGACGCCCGGCAGCTCGGCCGCGTGCGCGCGACGGCGGAAGGCCTCGGGCACGAAGAGCACCTTCGCCTTCGAGCGCGCGAGGACCATCGCGACCTCCCGCTCGCCGAAGACGGGCATGATGGGTGCCGCCACGGCGCCGATCTGCAGCGTCGCGAGCGAGACGGCCACGCACTCCGTCCAGTTCGGCAGCAGGAAGGCGACCGCGTCGCCCTTCCCGACGCCGAGGCGCAGCAGGAGGGTCGAGATGCGGTCGGCCTCCTCCTGCAGGTCGCCCCAGCTCGTCGTGCGCGGGCGCGCGCCGACCTCGATGACGGCCGGCGCGTCGGGCGCCTCGACGGCCATCTCCGCGACGCGCGAGGTGAGCAGGTCGGTCGGGGGCGCAAGCCGCGCACGCACGGCCGCGTTGACCGCGGGGCCCTCCGACGGGTTGACGGCGATCGAGGCGGTGTCCGCAACCTCCAGGCTCAGGCCGATCGTCGTCATGTCCTCGATGAAGTTGGGATAGGAGATGCGATACGCGTGCGGATACGTGAGGCTCGTGAGGCCGTGCGCGCGCGACCCGGCGAGCGCGAGCGACATGAGCACGCGGTGGTCGTTGTAGGAGGACAAGGCCGCGCCGGAGAGCTCCCGCACGCCGCGGATCGTGAGCTCGTCGTGCGTCTGGGCGAGCTCGCCGCCCATCGAGTTGAGCTGCATCATCGCGTCGACGCGGTCGGACTCCTTGAGCCGGATGTGGTGCACGTTGTGCAAGCGCGAGGTGCCCTCGGCGACGGAGGCGAGGGTCGAGAGCACGGGGAGCAGGTCCGGGATGGGACGCGCGTCGACGTCGAACGCGCGCAGCCGCAGGCCGTCGTGACGCACGCGCACGAAGCCCGTCTCCTCGTCGATCGTCATCGGCAGCCCCATGCCCGCGGCGATGTCGAGGAACTCCGCCTCGGGGTGGTCGGTCTCGCTCGCGGAGGTCGCCCTGAGGCCGCGGAAGAGCACGTCGGAGGGGTGCAGCCCCGTCGCGGCGAGCGGGAACGCCGCCGAGCCGATGTCCGGCGGCACGGTGTAGTCCCGCGCGGTCGGGGTCTGCGCGGGTGGGATCGTGTAGGTGAGCCAGTCGTCGGAATGCTCGACGACGAGGCCCCAGTGACGCATCATCCGCACGGTGAGGTCGACGTAGGGCTGCTCGTTGAGCACGCCGCCGGTCACCGAGATCGTCGTCTCGTGCTCGGCGAACGGGGCGAGCAGCAGCAGGCCGGAGAGCCACTGCGAGAGCGTGCCGGGGATCGACACGTGCCCCCCGCGGGGGACGCGCGGCTGCACCGTCACGGGCGGCCGTCCGTCGGCCGAGGAGAGCTCGACGCCCATCTCGGCGAGCGCCTCGAGCAGCTGGCGGATGGGGCGCCGCTGGAAGTACTTCATGCCGCGCAGGGTCACGGGACGGTCGGCGAGGGAGGCGAGGCCCGTGAGGAAGTAGAGGGTCGTGCCCGAGGAGCCGACGTTGAGCACGCCGTCCTCGGAGGAGGACTCGTGGCCCGCGAAGCCGACGCCACGCGTGTGGTAGCGGCCGCCCTCGACGATGTAGTCGTCGCCCTTGACGCGGATGTCGGTGCCGAGCGCGCGCAGGCAGGCGACCGTCCAGGTGAGCTGACGCGTGCGGGACACGCCGTGCACGACGCTGCGTCCGGGGGCGAGAGAGGCGAGCACGAGGGCACGGTGCGCGTGGTACTTCGACACCGGGATCGTGATCTCGCCCGTGAGCGGCCGGCTGGTCCCTCTCACGAACAGGTTCACCGGAGAAGCCTCCTCAAGCGATCGTGCGGACGTCGACGGTGCGCCGAGGCGGGCGCGCGCAGGCTCGTCGTCCGCGGTCCTGCGACGACTCTAGCCTCGCACTGCCGACGCGCCGGTCGAAGACGTTCCACAGGAGCACACGCGGATCTTTGTCGATTCGAACAAACGGGAGCCTCATCCTGGCCCATTCCCGTGGCCCGCCGCCGATAGGCTAGGACGTCGTCTCGCTCGACCGGGCATCCAGCTCGGCTGTCCCCCTCCCTGGAGCATCCCCGTGGCCAGTGCATCCGCACTCGATTCCGTCATCGCCCTCGCCAAGAGGCGCGGCTTCGTCTACCAGGCGGGCGAGATCTACGGCGGGTCGCGCTCGGCGTGGGACTACGGGCCGCTCGGCGTCGAGCTCAAGGAGAACATCAAGCGCCAGTGGTGGCAGAGCTTCGTGCGCGGGCGCGCCGACATGGTCGGCCTCGACAGCGCGATCATCCTGCCCAAGCGCGTGTGGGAGGCGTCGGGTCACGTCGCGACGTTCACCGATCCGCTCGTCGAGTGCCTGCACTGCCACCACCGGTATCGCTCCGACCACCTCGTGGAGGACTTCGTCGCGAGGAAGGGACGCGAGCCGGAGGGCGGCCTCGCCGAGATCGCGTGCGCGAACTGCGGCACGCGCGGCCAGTGGACGGAGCCGCAGAACTTCTCCGGCCTCATGAAGACGTACCTCGGACCCGTCGACAACGAGGAGGGCCTGCACTACCTGCGCCCCGAGACGGCGCAGGGCATCTTCGTCGACTTCGCGAACGTCGTGCAGACGACGCGGCAGAAGCCGCCGTTCGGCATCGGCCAGGTGGGGAAGGCGTTCCGCAACGAGATCACGCCCGGCAACTTCATCTTCCGCACGCGCGAGTTCGAGCAGATGGAGATCGAGTACTTCGCGCCGCCGGCCGAGGCGGGCGAGTGGTTCGAGCACTGGGTGAGGACGTGCTGGGACTGGTTCGTCGACCTGGGGCTCGACCCGGACCACTTGCGCCGCTACGACGTGCCCGAGGGCGACCGTGCGCACTACTCGGCGGCGACCGCGGACATCGAGTACCGCTTCGGCTTCGCCGGGAGCGAGTGGGGCGAGCTCATGGGCATCGCCAACCGCACGGACTTCGACCTCGCGAACCATATGCGCGCGTCGGGGGCGGACCTGCGCTACTTCGACCAGGCGTCCGGCGAGCGCTACGTGCCCTACGTGATCGAGCCGTCGTTCGGCCTCACGCGCGCCCTCATGGCCTTCCTCGTGGAGGCGTACGCGGAGGACGAGGCGCCGAACACGAAGGGCGGGGTGGACAAGCGCACGGTTCTGCGCCTCGACCCGCGCCTCGCTCCCGTCAAGGTCGCGGTGCTGCCGCTCTCGCGCAACGAGCAGCTCTCGCCGACGGCGCGCGAGCTCGCCGATCGCCTGCGCCGCGAGTGGAACATCGACTTCGACGACGCGGGCGCGATCGGGCGCCGCTACCGACGCCAGGACGAGATCGGCACGCCGTTCTGCGTGACCGTCGACTTCGACTCGCTCGAGGACCACGCCGTGACGGTGCGCGAGCGCGACAGCATGTCGCAGGAGCGCATCCCCATGGCGGAGCTGCGCGCGTACCTCGCCGACCGTCTCGCCGGCGCCTGACCCCGTCCCTGCCCCTGCCCCTGCCCGAGTGTCACAAGTGACACGCGCGCGGGGGCTCCGCCCGCGCGTGTCACTTGTGACGCTCGAGGCGCGGCTCGCGACGGTCGCGCGGGCCGGCGGAGGCGAGGGCGGCGCGCGGGAATAGCGGAGCGCGGCAGGGGTTGACTCCCGTATGAGCGATCCCATCAAGGTCGACGTGTGGTCGGACATCGCGTGCCCGTGGTGCTTCATCGGCAAGCGGAAGTTCGAGCAGGGCGCGGCCGCCTTCGACGGCGAGGTCGAGGTCGAGTACCACGCGTTCGAGCTCGCGCCCGACACGCCCGTGGACTTCGAGGGCAGCGAGGTCGAGTTCCTCGCGAGCCACAAGGGCGTCCCGGCGGAGCAGGCGCGCGCCATGATCGACCGCGTCACGGCGATCGCGGAGACCGCGGGCCTGCACTACGACTACGACGCCCTCCAGCACACCAACACGATCAAGGCGCACGAGCTCGTGCACCACGCGAAGGCGCGCGGACGCCAGCTCGAGATGGTCGAGCGGCTCTTCCGCGCCTACTTCGAGCAGGGGCGGCACGTGGGCCGCGACGAGGATCTCGCCGACCTTGCCGCCGAGATCGGCCTCGATCGGGAGGAGGCGCTGCGCGCCCTGCGCGAGCACACGCACCTCGACGCCGTGAGAGCGGACATCGAGGTCGCCGCGGCGTACGGCATCTCGGGCGTGCCGTTCTTCGTCCTCGACGGCAAGTACGGGGTGTCCGGCGCCCAGGAGGCCGCGACGTTCGCTAGCGTGCTGGAGCAGGTGCGCGCGAAGAAGGAGGCGGCGGCATGAACGAGGCCATCGACACGGACGAGGCTGCGACGGCCGGAGCCGCGCCCGCTGCGCTCACACTCCTCGGCGACGTGGACGCCGCCGCGTGCGAGGGGGACTACTGCGTGATCCCGCCGCACCACACCCAGGCGGTCGTGAACCGGCGGGTGGACGCCGACGCGGTCTGATCTCGTCTTCCGCCCGTCGTCCGCGAACGCGCCGCGGGAACGTCCTCGCACGGTCGTGCGCGCGCTCGCGCCTCGCATCCCTGCTCGCGCCGCGCGTGCCGCGCACGCCTGCTCCGCGATATGTGACGCCACGCCGCGGGAATCCCGCCGCGCGTGTCACTTGTGACGCTCGAGGGGGAGAGTCGGCGCGCGCGTGCGCGGCCGCGGGCCGAGCGCCGCGGGCAGGACGGCGGACGGGTGCGACCTCAGACGGTGATGTCGGCGACCGTCGCGTCGAGGGCGGCGAGCAGCTCCGCCGCGTCGACGAGGAGGCTGTAGCCGTGCTCGCCCGCGCCCATCGCGATCCGGCCGGAGATGGAGGCGTCCGCGTAGACGGGCCACGCCCGCGCGCTGCCGAGCGGCGTGATCGTGCCGCGCTCGAAGCCCGTCGCCTCGAGGGCGACCTCAGGGTCGGGCAGCCGGAGCCGGTTGACGCCCACGACGGCGCGGAGCTTGGGCCACGAGAGCTGCCGGTCGCCCGGCACGAGCGCGAACAGGAAGCCCCCGTCGTGGCGCTTGACGACGAGCGACTTGACGACCTCGTGCGGGTCGAGGCCGAGCAGCGCCGCGGCCTCCTCGAGGCTGTCGGCGGCGGGACGGTGCACGAACTCCACCGCGACGCCGCGCGCCCGGGCGTCGGCCGCCACCCGATCCCGTCCGGACACGTCCACCTCGTTTCTGGGAGAATCGTTCGGGTGTCCACCTTAACCGTTCCCGAGCATCGCACGCGTCCTGCGCTGCGGATCGGGCCGCTCGCGCTCGCCGCGCCCGTCGTGCTCGCGCCCATGGCCGGCATCACGAACACGGCGTTCCGCCGGCTCTGCCGGGAGCACGGCGCGGGCCTGTACGTGAGCGAGATGATCACAAGCCGTGCGCTCGTCGAGCGCACGCCGGAGAGCATGCGCCTCATCCGCCACCACGAGTCGGAGACCCCGCGCAGCATCCAGCTCTACGGCGTCGACCCGGCGACGGTCGAGCGCGCCGTGCGCATGCTCGCGGACGAGGATCGGGCAGACCACATCGACCTGAACTTCGGCTGTCCGGTGCCGAAGGTCACGCGCAAGGGCGGCGGGGCGGCGCTGCCGTGGAAGCTCGGCCTCTTCCGCGAGATCGTCGAGCGCGCGGTGCGCGCCGCGGGCGCCCTGCCGGTGACGGTGAAGATGCGCACGGGCATCGACGAGGAGCACCTCACCTACCTCGACGCCGGGCGCATCGCGGAGGATGCGGGGGTCGCGGCCGTCGCCCTGCACGCGCGCACGGCCGCCCAGCACTACTCGGGCGCGGCGGACTGGTCGGCGATCGCGCGGCTCAAGGACGCCGTGACGAGCATCCCCGTGCTCGGCAACGGCGACATCTGGTCGGCCGACGACGCCGTGCGCATGATCGCGACCACGGGCTGCGACGGGGTCGTCGTCGGACGCGGCTGCCTCGGCCGCCCGTGGCTCTTCGGCGACCTCGCGGCGGCGCTCGGCGGATCGGGCGACGAGGGCCGGCGCATCCGTCCCGGGCTCGGCTTCGTCGCCTCCGCGTTCCGGCGCCACGCGGAGCTGCTCGTCGAGTTCTTCGAGGGCGACGAGGGGCGGGCATGCCGCGACATCCGCAAGCACGTCGCCTGGTACTTCAAGGGATACGCGGTCGGCGGCGAGCTGCGGGCACGCCTCGCGGCCGTGGAGAGCCTTGCGCACCTCGACGAGCTGCTCGGCGAGCTCGACGCGGACCAGCCGTATCCGGGCGAGGCCGCGGAGGGGCAGCGCGGGCGCGCGGGCACGCCGAAGACGCCCGCCCTGCCGGAGCGCTGGCTGGAGAGCCGCGAGCTCGGCGCCGAGCACCGCGACCACCTGCGCGCCGCCGAATCGAGCGTCAGTGGCGGGTGATCCGGTGCGGTCGGGCGTCGTGCCCGGCTCGTCCGCGGACGAGGCGGCTCTCGGCTACGGACCTGCCGACACCGAGCGGTGGCTGCCCGAGGAGCACTCGAACCGCCGCCGCACCGACTTCGCGCGCGACCGCGCACGTCTCGTGCACTCGAGCGCGCTGCGTCGCCTCGCGGCGAAGACGCAGGTGCTGAGCCCTGCGGCGGGGCTCGACTTCGCGCGCAACAGGCTCACGCACTCGCTCGAGGTCGCCCAGGTCGGGCGCGAGCTCGCCACGAACCTCGGCCTCGACCCGGACGTCGTGGACACCGCGTGCCTCGCGCACGACCTCGGCCATCCGCCGTTCGGCCACAACGGGGAGCGCGCGCTCAACGAGTGGGCCGCCGACATCGGCGGCTTCGAGGGGAACGCGCAGACGCTGCGCCTGCTCACGCGGCTCGAGCCGAAGGTGTTCGGTCCCGACGGACGGCCCTACGGCCTCAACCTCACGCGCGCGAGCCTCGATGCGAGCTGCAAGTACCCGTGGCCCGAGCCGGAGGGCGTGCCCGACCCGAGCGGGCGGCGCAAGTTCGGGTTCTACGCCGACTACGCCGACGCGTTCCGCTGGCTGCGGGCGGACGCCCCGCCGCGCGCGCGCTGCATCGAGGCGCAGGTCATGGACCTCAGCGACGACATCGCGTACTGCGTGCACGACTTCGAGGACGCGGTCGTGAGCGGCTACCTCGACGTCGCGTCGCTCGACGCGCGCACCGACCATGACGCGCTCGTGGAGGCGATGTTCGTGTGGATCGGCGGCGAGATCGGCCACGACGAGCTCGTCGCGGCGTTCGACCGGCTCAGCCGACAGCCGTTCTGGATCTCCTCGTGGAGCGGGAGCCGCCGCGACCTCGCGGGGCTCAAGAACATGACGAGCCAGCTCATCGGACGGTTCGCGCAGGACTCGGTCGCCGCGACGAGGGAGGCGCATCCGCAGCGCACGCTCGCGCGGTTCGCGGCGGACGTCGTCGTGCCGCGCGACACGCGCGCGGAGATCGCGGTCATGAAGGGCATCGTCGCCGCGAACGTCATGTCGACGAACGCGCGCCAGCCGATCTACGCACGGCAGCGGAGCATCCTCACCGAGCTCGCCGACGTGCTCCTCGCGACCGCGCCCGACCACCTCGACGCGGGCTTCGCCGCCGACTGGCGCGCGGCGGGCGACGACGTGGCCCGTCGGCGCGTCGTCGTCGACCAGGTCGCCTCGCTCACCGACCAGTCGGCGAACGCGTGGCATGAGAGGCTCGTCGGCTGACGCGCGTCCACCGGATGCGGGCGCACCGCACGGGGGCACCCCGCGCGAACCTAGAATCGACGCGTGCCCGGCCGCATCCGACGTAGCGACATCGACGAGGTACGGGCGCGCACCAACATCGCGGACATCGTGGGTGACTACGTGACGCTCAAGAGCGCGGGCGTCGGCTCGATGAAGGGACTGTGCCCGTTCCACGACGAGCGGTCGCCGAGCTTCCATGTGCGGCCGCAGGTGGGCTTCTACCACTGCTTCGGATGCGGCGAGGGCGGCGACGTCTACACGTTCCTGCAGAAGATCGACTCGATCACGTTCGCGGAGGCGGTCGAGCGCCTCGCGGCCCGCATCGGATACGAGCTGCACTACGAGGACGGCGGTCCGGCGACGGACTCCGGCAATCGGGCGCGCCTGCTCGCCGCGAACCGGGCCGCCGAGAAGTTCTTCATCGCGCAGCTCACGAGCCCCGAGGCGGAGGCGGCGCGACGGTTCCTCGGCAGCCGGGGCTTCGACGCGGCGGCGGCCGCGCGCTTCGGCGTCGGCTACGCGCCGCGCTCGTTCGACGCGCTCACCGTGCACTTGCGCGCGCAGGGCTTCACGACCGAGGAGCTCGTGGGCGCCGGCCTCGTCGGGTCGGGGGAGCGCGGCAGCTACGACCGGTTCCGCGGACGCCTCATGTGGCCCATCCGGGACACGACGGGGCAGACGCTGGGCTTCGGCGCGCGCAAGCTGCACGAGGACGACCAGGGACCCAAGTACCTCAACACGCCGGAGACGGCGGTCTACCACAAGAGCCAGGTGCTCTACGGCCTCGACCTCGCCAAGCGCGACATCGCGCGCGCGAAGCAGGTCGTCATCGTCGAGGGGTACACGGACGTGATGGCGTGCCACCTCGCGGGCGTCACGACCGCGGTCGCGACGTGCGGCACGGCGTTCGGGGTCGACCACATCAAGATCGTGCGGCGCGTGCTCGGCGACGTCGACAACGCGGACACGCATGGCCTCGGCGAGGTCGTCTTCACCTTCGACCCGGACGAGGCGGGGCAGAAGGCCGCCTCGCGCGCGTTCGCGGAGGAGCAGCGGTTCGCGGCCCAGACGTTCGTCGCGGTCGCGCCGGACGGCCTCGACCCGTGCGATCTGCGCCTGAATCGCGGGGACGAGGCCGTGCGGCGGCTCATCGCGCAGCGCCGTCCGATGTTCGAGTTCATGATCCGGCGCACGCTCGGCTCCTACGACCTCGAGACGGTCGAGGGCCGGGTGGGCGCGCTGCGTGCCGCGGCTCCCGTCGTCGCCGGGATCCGCGATCGTGCCCTCGCGCTCGGCTACGTGCGCACGCTCGCCGGCTGGCTCGGCATGGACCCGGACGAGGTCGCGCGCGCGGTATCGTCGGCGCGACGACGGACGGAGGGCGCGGGCGGCCGCGCGGCGGGGGCGGTCGAGGGCCGCCCGCCGGAGCGGCGCGGCCGCGGCGGCGACCCGGGCGCGGCGGGGGGCGCCCCGGAGGCGGACGGGCCGCGTCCCGTGTCGGTGACGCACCTGCCCGCCGACCCGAACACGCGCATGGAGCGCGACGCCCTCATGGCGATGCTCCAGCATCCCGAGCACGTGGGGCCGGAGCTGCTGCGCCTCGCGCTCGGCACGAGCTTCGCGAACGCGAGCCTCGCGGTCGTGCGGGACGCGATCGCGGCGACGCTCGACGCCGCGGGCCGGCCGGACTGGGTCCTGCGCGTGAGCGAGGAGGTGCCGCCCCCCTTCGCGCCGCTCGTGCACGAGCTCGCGGTCGCGCCGATCCCGCAGCGCGCCGAGCAGCTCGCCTGGTACTGCCGCGACATCGTCGCCTCGCTCGTGGACCGGGACCTGCTGCGCAAGAAGGCGAGTCTGCTCGGCGCGTTGCAGCGCACGGACGCGTCCGCGGAGGCGGAGCGGTTCCGCGAGCTCCAGCGCTCGCTCGTGGAGCTCGAGAGCGAGCGGCGCAGCCTGCGCGCGTCCTGACGCGTCATGCCCCGGGCGCATCCGCCCGCGCGGGACGGCGGAGGAGACCGGAGACGGCCGGCCCCGACGAGCGCTCACGGTCGCGCGTCGGCGGGATACGCTGGAGCGGACGAAGGAGGGGCCATGTCGGGGGAGTTCGCCGTGCGTGCGAGCGACCTGTCCGTGCACTATCCGGACGACCGGCCTGGCACGCGCACCCTCGCCGTCGACGGCGTCACCTTCGCCGTGCCGACGGGCGGGGTCCTCGGGATCCTGGGCGAGGCCGGCTCGGGCAAGAGCACGCTCGCGCGCACGATCGCGGGGTACGCGGGCCTGCCTCAGCACGGGTCGCCGCGCATCCACGGCGGCGACGTCGTCGTGCTCGGCCACCGGATGCGCACGCTGCGCGCTCGCGAGCGCGACGACGTGCGGCTGCGGGTCGGCTACCTGCCGCAGGACGCCGGCTCGCTCCTCGACCCGCATCTGACGGCGGCCGAGAACGTCGCGCAGCCGATCTTCGTGCGCGACCGCCGCTTCGACCGTCGCGAGGCGGGCATGGCCGTCGCGACGCTGCTCGACGCCGTGCACCTGCCCCTGGGCGTGATGACGCGCTATCCGCACGAGCTGAGCCGCGGGCAGCGCCAGCGCGTCGCGCTCGCGCGCGCCCTCATCCTCGACCCCGAGCTTCTCGTCGCCGACGACCCGACGATGGGCGTCGACGTGCTCGTGCGCGGCGCGATCCTCGACGTCATCGGCGAGATCGCCCGACGGCGCGAGTTCAGCGCGGTCGTCGTGGCGCACGAGGTGGGCGAGCTGCGCCGCATCACCGACCAGGTCGCCGTCATGCACCGCGGCATGATCGTCGGCCTCGGCGCGATCGACGACGTGCTCGCGAGCCCGCGTCATCCCTACGTCGCGCGCATCTCGGCGGAGTACCGCGTGCGTCGCGCACGCCCGCGCGCGACCGGCGAGCGGACGAGCGCGGCGAGCGGACGGCCGGGGCTCCCCGCGCGGGAGTGACCCGCGAGGACCGCGGGTTGCGGCCGCGCGCCGGCGGCGCCAGTCGCGTGCGGCCACCGGCTATCGGAGCGGCTCGATGAGGTCGGGGCCGTCGTTGTCGGACGAGTTGACGCGACGAGAGACCGGGTAGTGCTCGAGCTCGTGGGCGACCTCGAGGGAGGTCTGCTCGAGCAGCTCCTTCATCTCGCCGGGGTCGGAGTCCTCGGCCAGCCACGCCTCGTACGCCTCGGGGGTCAGGCATGCGGGCATCCGGTCGTGCACCTCGCCCGGCGCGACGTGCGCGTCCCGCGTGATGATCGCCGCGGAGAGCGCCCACCGGTCGCCGACGCCGGAACGCCACGCGCGCACGATGCCGGCCATCGCGAGGCCGTGACCGGGATCGTGGATGAAGTGCGGCTGCCGCACCTCGCGTCCGTTCTCGTGCCCGATCGTCCACTCGTAGTAGCCCAGCGCCGGCACGATGCATCGTGCGTGCGCGAACGGGCCCGCGAACATCCCGAGCCTGTCGACCGTCTCCAGGCGCGCGTTGAACACCGGCCTGCCCTTGGGCGGCTCGGTCGCGCGCGGCGGCACGATCGCCCACCGCGCCGACGCGAGCTCCCGCTCGCCGTCCCGGACCCGGACGACGGGGATGTCCTGGGTCGGGGCGAGGTTGTACGACTCCGGCAGCGTCCACCCGTCCTCGAGCAGCGTCGGCATAAGCCCCTGGACCGTGTTGGTGACGACGAATCGACCGCACATCGTCAGTCCCCCTCATCGTCGACGCGCCTCGCGGCGTCCGGGACGCGCTCGCCGAGTGCGCTGATCGCGCCCGCATCGTCTCCCCCGGGCACGGAGTATGAGCCGGTCAGGAGGCCACGGCCGCCCGGTCCGCCCTTTCCCCGTTCGCTCCTGGACATGAGGGGACTGTACTTCTCGACGGCGAGGCGTGCCAGTGGAGCGCGGCGCATCCGCGTCTCAGTCGTAGACGCGCAGGAGTGTCCATATGCCGTCGGTGTCGTCGAGCTCGAACATGCGGCTGACCCCGCCGGCGGTGGTGGCTTGGAAGCGCCAGCCGCGGGTCCGTCGCGCCGGGTGGGTGAGGGCGGGGTGGTAGACCTCTTCCTCGAGTCGGGTCGGGGTGTCGGTGACGCGGTAGCGGACGCCGTTCCAGACCATGCGGGCGGGGACGCCGTTGGCTGACCAGACGGAGAGAGTGGTCGTCTCGGGCTTGCGGTTCTCGTGCCAGCGCTCGAACATGTGTTCGAGGATAAGCACGATCCGTGACGACACGCCAGAGCCGACCGGGAGCCCGCATGGTCGCCAACAACGACCCGCGCGACGGGATCGCGGCCGCGCGACGGGCGTGGCCGGACAACCTCTCGCACTGGCATCCGATCCTCGCTGCCGTGGAGGTCGAGCCGTGGGTGTGGCACCTGGTCGACGAGGTGAAGGGGACTTACGGCATCGTGCGCGCACTCGAGGTCGGCGGGGAGCGCGGCTACCGGGCCACGACCTGGGACGAGGACCCTGCACGGCGGAGGCTGATCGGCTTCTACCGCAGCCTGCGGGGGGCATGCATGGCGGTGCAGCAGCGGTTCATCGCCGGCCACGCCCGGAAGGGCGGTCCGGATGCGCTGGGTGGGTGAGAGCCGTCGTGATCGTCCTGCCCACCCCTCGCGGACGGGTGGGAGGCCGGGCTCAGCTACCGCGACCTCGCCGCCGACTACGGGCTCACGACCGAGCGGATCGGACGGGTCATCCGCCACGCCGTCACCGGAGCGCGCTGACGCCGCGGGCAACGAAAAGCGCCCCCGCGGCTCCATGGATAGGAACCGCGGGAGGCGATAGATGGCTGCTGTTCAGTCGCTGGACAGTTGCACTGTAAAGCCGCTACAAGAGTATGAAGGCGCGAGAGATCATCCGGCGAATCGAGGCAGCCGGGGGCGAGTTCAAGCGGCAGCGCGGCTCTCACCGCCTCTACGCAATCGTCGGACCGGACGGGACGACCTACGTCACGACGATGTCGCGCAAGGACAACGAGGACGTCCCCGCAGGGCTCCTCAACGCGATCGATCGGGACCTCGCCCCGGTCCTCGGGAAGGGATCGACGACGTGAGCTACACAGCGGAGGTCACCCGCGAAGGCGACGAGTGGATCGCCGACGTGGTCGGTGTGCCCGGTGCTCACACGAGCGGCCGCAACCTCGAGGTGCTCCAGGCGAACCTTCAGGAGGTGCTCGGGCGAGTACTCGATAGGCAGCGTGAGCTCGCCGAGCGTGCGAGTGAGGCGGCCGCTCAGCTCGCCCGGTCCGGCTGGTCTGTGCGTGACATCGGCGGGGCGCTGCACATGACGCCTAGCCGCGTCTCGCAGATCCTCGCGGCGCGGCCGGACATGGAGCGGACCTCGGTGAGGAGCGGCGGCGGCCGTGGCCGATCGACGGGCCGGTAGGAATCGGCCCTCCGTGGTTACGGTGTCAGTAGGAGACGATCTCCCACAGGATCGCGGTCGTCTCCGTGCTGCTCGTGCTGGCCGCTGCTGAACGCGCCGATGATCGGGGACACCTCTCCCACGCCCACCGACGTGAAGTACGAGTCCAGGTCCGCGTCGATCTGGAATACCCCGTGCTCGAGGTAGGGGTAGGTGGTCGAGGGCGCGATCGCGGTCTGCTGGGCGGCCGAGGGGCGTAGGTGATGGCGAGAGCGCCGTTGACGTACACGTGCAGTTCCTCCCCGGAGAGGAGGAAGGCCCCGCGAAGCGGGGGCCTGAAGCTCACGGATGCGGAGGAGCGCGTCATCCTCGCCCTGAGAGGGTCGCTCCCCGCGATGGACTCGAACCATCAACCTGCCGGTTAACAGCCGGCTGCTCTGCCAATTGAGCTAGCGAGGATCGCGCTGCCGAGACAGCTACGCAACTCTATCAAACGCTCAGGCGGCGCGAGCACGGCGAGGGACGCGGCGCGCGGGTCGCGTAGCATGTGCTCGTGCGCTGCCCCGTGACCTCCGCCGCTCCGGCTCTCCCGTGAGCGTGCCGCCGGGCGACGGCGTCTCCGACCTCGCCGCCCTCTTCGCGGAGGACGAGCCGCCGCGCGTGCGCGGCATGCTCGACCCGCGTGCGTCCGGGCGCGCTCGGCGCCGGCGGCGCGGCGGGCTCGTCGCGTTCCTCATCGTGCTCGGCGTCGTGCTGCTCGCGGCGGCGTACGTGACCGCCGCGCTCCTCGCGCCGCTGCCAGCGGGGGCGCTCGAGGTGCGCGAGCCGGCGGTCGCGCCCGGCGCGGCCGCGTCGATCGCGATGCCGGGCGAGGGCGAGAGCGCCGTGAGCATCGTCGGGGCCGGCGCGTTCCCGGGCACCCAGGGCACGGACGGCATCCTCGCCGCCTCGGGCGGCACGGCGGAGCGTCCGATCGCGAGCATCAGCAAGCTCATCACGGCCCTCGTCGTGCTCGACGCGAAGCCGCTCGCGAGCGCGAGCGACCCGGGGCCGACGATCACGTTCGGCGCGGACGCCGCCGCGCTCTACGAGACGTACTATCGGCTCGACTGCCTCGTGCAGCCGATGCGAGCCGGGTCGACGATGTCGGAGCGCGACGCGATCGAGACGACGCTCGTGGTCTCCGCGTGCAACTACGCGGACGCGCTCGCGCTGTGGGCGTTCGGGTCGGAGGACCGGTTCGTGGCCGCGACGCGGGCGTGGCTCGCGAGCCACCACCTCGACCACACGCGCATGGTCGAGCCGACGGGGATCGACGACCGCAATGAGAGCACGCCCGCCGACCTGCTCCAGGTCGGCGCGCTCGCGGCCGACGACCCCGCGCTCGCGTCGATCGTGTCGATGCCGCACCTCGACGTGCCAGGCCTGCCGCCCACGCCGAACACGAACGGTCTCCTCGGCACGGACGGCGTGGACGGCATCAAGACCGGCACGCTCGACACGGCCGGAGCGGACCTGCTGTTCTCGGCGCGGCTCGACGTGGGGGCGAGCGCGCCCGTGCGCGTCGTGGGCGTCGAGCTCGGCGGCACCGACCATCCCTCGGTCGACGCGGACGTGCGGGCGATGCTCGCAAGCATCCGCGCGGCCTTCCACGTCGTGCCGCTCGTGCGGCGCGGGCAGGTGCTCGGCCGGTACACGACCCCGTGGGGCCACGCCGCGGTGACCGCTGCCGCGGACGCGTCGGTGCTCACGTGGTCCGACACCCCCGTGACCGCCCGCGTCGCGACGACGCGCGTGCGCGAGGCGACGCGCGGGACGGAGGTCGGGCACGTGAGCTTCCGTGCGGGGAGTGCGGCGTCGTCCGTCCCGCTCCGGCTCGCGAGCTCCGTTCGGCCGCCGGACTCGTGGTGGCGCATCACCCACCCCGGTCAGCTGCTCGACGCCGCGACGGGCCGTGCGGGGCGCTGACGCGGCGCCGCGCGTACTCCCGCGGGAGTACGCGATCGACACCGGGGAGGGGATGCCGCGCCCGCGACGCGAAACTACGATCGTGGCATGCCTGGGCAGGATCGCGACCGATCGCTGCCCGGCCGCCGTCCCTCGCCGCGCCGCTCCGCGGACGCCGATCCAGCGGCGTGGAGGGGACCGGGCCCGTGGGCCGGGTGGCCCGAGCGTCATCCGGGCTGGTCGACGCCCGCGTGGGCGCGCGTGTGGATCCCCGCGATCCTCTCGTTCCTCGTGCAGGTGCCCGCGACGGTCGCGCTCTACCGCGGCGTGCACGTCGGATGGATCGGGCACGCCTCGCACGCGAGCCTCGCCGACGTGATCGCCTCGATCGTCGGCCCCGTCGCGCTGCTCGCCGCCCGCCGGCTGCCCGGGCCCGTCGTCGCGGTCGCAGCGGTCGCGGCGTCGGCCGACATCTTCGTGGGCCCGCCCGGGGGCGGTCCGCCGTACGTCTCGCTCGCGTTCGCGATCGTGTCCGCGATCGTGCGCGGCGCGCGCGTATGGGCGTGGGTGTCGGTCGGCTGCGCGTGGCTCGGCACGATCCTGCTCGCGATCGTCGTCGAGGGCCGCTGGACGCCCGGGCGCGCCGCGGCGACGACGTTCGGCATCCTCATCGTCATGGGGATCGGCGAGGCCGTCCGCACGCGCCGGGAGCGTGCCGCGGCCTACCGTGGGGCGCTCGCGCAGCGGCGGCAGACCGAGCTGCAGGCCGAGCGTGTGCGCATCGCGCGCGAGCTGCACGACGTGCTCGCCCACTCGCTCAGCCAGATCAACGTGCAGGCGGGCGTGGGCCTGCACCTCATGGAGCGGCAGCCGGAGAAGGCCGCGGACGCGCTCGCGAGCATCAAGGAGACGAGCAAGACGGCGCTCGAGGAGGTGCGCGCCGTGCTCGGCGTGCTGCGCTCGGAGGGCGCCGCCGCCGCCGACGCTCCCCTCGTGCCCGAGCCGGACCTCGCGCGCCTGCCCGGCCTCGTCGCGTCCGTGCAGGCGCAGGGGCTCGAGGTCGCCCTCGACGACCGTCTCGGCGGGGACGTGCCGCGGCCGCTTCAGCTCGCGTTCTATCGCATCGTGCAGGAGTCGCTCACGAACGTGCTCCGCCATGCGCACGCGCGACGCGCGACCGTCGAGCTGCGGCGCGAGGGGGAGCGCTACGTCGTCGAGATCGTCGACGACGGGAGCGGCACGACGGGGGTCGCGAGCGAGGGCGGACGCGGTCTGCTGGGCATGCGCGAGCGCGCAGAGCTGCTCGGCGGCCGGCTGGAGGCAGGACCGCGGCCCGGGGGCGGCTTCGCCGTGCGCGCCGTCATCCCCGCGACGGGGGGAGAGGAGGAGGCGCCGTGATCCGTGTCGCGATCGCCGACGACCAGCAGCTCATCCGGGCCGGCTTCCGCAGCCTGCTCGAGGCGGAGGACGACATCGAGGTCGTCGGCGAGGCGGGCACGGGCACCGAGGCGCTCGCGCTCGTCACGCGCACGACGCCCGACGTCGTGCTCATGGACATCCGGATGCCCGACGGCGACGGCCTGTGGGCGACCGAGCGCATCGTGGCGGACCCGCGTCTCGCCCGCACGCACATCGTCGTCGTGACGACGTTCGAGCTCGACGACTACGTCGCCCACGCGATCCGCGCGGGGGCGAGCGGGTTCCTCGTGAAGGACACCGAGCCGGTCGAGCTCCTGCGCGCCGTGCGGGTCGTCGCCGGCGGCGACGCTCTCTTGAGCCCGAGCGTGACGCGCCGCCTGCTCGAGCGCGTCGCGGGCGCCCTGCGCGAGCGGCCCGACGAGCGCCCGCTCGCGCCGCTCACCGACCGGGAGCGCGAGGTGCTCGCGCTCGTCGGGCGCGGCCTCACGAACGTGGAGATCGCGAGCGAGCTCTTCGTGAGCCCGCTCACCGCGAAGACGCACGTCTCGCGCATCATGGCCAAGCTCGCCGCGCGTGACCGCGTGCAGCTCGTCGTCGTCGCGTACGAGACGGGCATGGTCCGCCCCGGATGGCAGGAGTAGCGCGCGACCTCGCCCTACGCCCACGGGCGTACGTGGGGTTCGTCCCGGCGGCAGATTCGCGGACGCGCCCGGCGGAGGAGCGTGGAGGCATGGTCGGACCCGCTCCGGGTCCGCGAGACGAAAGGATTTCCCGTGCTCCCTCTCCTCCCCGCCGTGATCGCCTGGCATGGCCCCGCCTTCGGCGGCCTGTGGTGGCTCGGCTTTCTCACCCCCCTGTTCTGGATCGCCGTCGTCGTGCTCGTGATCGCGCTCGTCCGCCGGGGATGGCGGCGCGGCGGCCCCGGACCGTGGGCGTGGCACGATCCGTCGCATGCGGCCGAGCAGACGCTCGCGGAGCGGTTCGCGCGCGGCGACATCGACGAGCGGGAGTACCGAGCGCGTCTGGAGGTGCTGCGCGCGAGCCGCGTCGTGCGCTGAGCGCGATCGCCGGCGGGCACCGGCCGGCGGGGGAGGAGCGGGGCGCATCGGCAGGCCCCCGCCCCTCCTCACGCGCCGGCCGTCACGCGTCCGTCCCTACGTGACGCGCCGGTCCTACGCACCGGGCCCCTGCGCGGGGCAAGCCCTGAGCAGAGCCCCGCGCACCGCGCCCTGCGCGGCGAGCGGTCACGCGTCGATGTCGTCGACGCCCGGCGTCCAGCTGCGCCCGGGGGATCCCCAGCCGTTCTTCCGGATGATGCGGGCGACCGCCTTCGCGTGCGGCTCCTCGAGGCGGTCGGCGTAGAGCACGCCGTCGAGGTGGTCGTACTCGTGCTGGAATATGCGCGCGAGCCAGCCCTCCGCGACGATCTCGAACGGCCGCTCGTCGAGGTCGACGCCGCGTAGGATCGCGCGCCGGGCGCGGCGGAGCGGGAAGCGCTCGCCGGGGATCGAGAGGCAGCCCTCCGACTCGGTCTCCGGGTCGAGCTCGCCGAGCTCGGTGGGGCTCAGCCACAGCTCGGGGTTGATCGCGACGCCCCGCCAGGCGGTGCCCTCCTCGTCCGTCCAGCCGTAGACGAACAGGCGCGCGTCGACGCCGACCTGCGGCGCGGCGAGGCCGACGCCGGGCGCCGCGTCCATCGTCTCGAACATGTCCGCGACGAGCGCACGGAGCGTCTCGTCGAACACGGTGACCGGCGCGGCCGGGCGGTGCAGCACCGGGTCGCCGGTGATGCGGATGGGGAGTACGGCCATTCGCCCAGACTAATCGGCGGGGAGCCGGTAGATTCATCGGGTGCCGCTCCCGCTCGACCTCGCGAACCCGGTGAGCCTCACGCCCCATCAGGCGCTCGGGATCCCGATCGCGCTGCTCGGCGCGACGTTCCTGTCGATGGGCGCGCACTTCCAGCACCGCGGAGTCGTCAAGGTCGAGGCGAGCCTCGGCTCGGGGCGGAAGGCGGGTCTCGCGCCGCGGCAGCTCGTCGCGCTCCTGCACCGTCCCTCGTGGGTCATCGGCACGATCATGCTCGGGCTCGCGATCGGGCTGCAGCTCACGAGCCTCGTCTTCGCCCCCCTCATCGTCGTGCAGCCGCTCGGCGCGTTCGCCCTCGTCGTGACCGCGCTCGTGCAGGCGCGCACGAGCCACCTGAGGCTGCCGCGCACAGCGCTCGTCGCGGTGGGGATGTGCGTCGCGGGGGTCGGGGTGTTCGTGACGATCGCGGCGTTCGTCGCGACGGAGACCGCGATCCTGCAGCCCCAGCTCGTGGTGATCCTCTCGATCATGGGGTCGGTCACGCTCGTGCTCGCGGCCGCCTTCGCGCTCGTGCGCAAGCGCGCGACCGCGGTCTTCTACATCCTCGGAGCCGGCGTGCTCTACGGGTTCGTCGCGACGCTCGCGAAGGTCGTCATCAATCGCGTCATGACCGGCAACTTCGAGATCCTCACGATCCTCGCGATCGTCGGCCTGCTCGCGGCCGTCGCGCTCGGGGCGTACTTCGTGCAGACGGCGTACTCGGTCGGCTCGCCGGACCTCGTGATCGCGGGCCTCACGGTCGTCGACCCGCTCGTCGCGGTCGGCATCGGCATCGGCGTGCTCGGCGAGGCAGCCGAGGCGCCCTGGTTCGCCGTCGTGCTCTTCGTGCTCGCCGCCGCCGTCGCCGTCTACGGCGTGTTCCAGCTCGCCCGCCATCAACCGCGGATCGAGCGGACGCCCGCGCCGGGACGAGCCGGCTGAGGTACCTTAGGGCGCAATGGTTGCTCGGGCCACGACACCGTTGCGGATCCTGATCGGGTGCGACACGTTCGCCCCCGATGTGAACGGCGCGGCCCGATTCGCCGAGCGGCTCGCCGCGGGCCTGCTCGATCGCGGCCACGACGTGCAGGTCGTCGCTCCCGCCGTGGACCGCGCGACGGGGCGGCGGGTGGAGCGGCACGCGGGGCGCGACATGGTCGTGCACCGGCTCTACAGCTGGCGCTACCGTCCGCACCCGTGGGTGCGCTTCGCCGTGCCGTGGGAGCTGGGACGGGCGAGCGAGCGGATCCTCGACGAGGTACGACCCGACGTCGTCCATTTCCAGTCGCAGCTCAACATCGGGCGCGTGCTCGCCAAGCACGCGGGGGAGCGCGGCATCCGCGTCGTCGGCACCAACCACACGATGCCCGACAACCTCATGCAGTTCGTGCCGCTGCCGGCGCCGGTCGTGCGGCTCGTCGAGCGCTGGGTGTGGCGCGTGACGGAGCTCGCGTTCCTGCGCGCGGACGTCGTGACGACGCCGACGCCGAACGCCGCGCGATACCTCGAGGAGCGCACGTCGGTGCGCGGGGTGCTCGCCGTCTCCTGCGGACTCGACGTCGCCTCCTACGCCCCCGTGCTCGGCTTGCGGCCGGAGCACCGCATCCTCTTCGTCGGGCGCGTGGAGGAGGAGAAGCGCATCGACGTCCTCCTGCGCGCGCTCGCGCGGCTGCCGCGCGTGCTCGGCGCCTCCCTCGAGATCATCGGCGACGGCGAGCTGCGCGAGCGCCTCGCGCGCCTCGCGGCCGAGCTCGGCGTGGCCGATCGGGTGCTCTTCTCGGGTCTCGTGAGCGATGAGCGCTTGCGCGCCGCGTTCGCGACCGCGACGGTGTTCGCGATCCCGTCGACCGCCGAGCTGCAGTCGATCGCGACGATGGAGGCGATGGCCTCCGGCCTGCCCGTCGTCGCCGCGAACGCGATGGCCCTGCCGCACCTCGTGCACGACGGGGAGAACGGCTACCTCGTGCCGCCCGGGGACGATGAGGCGCTCGCGGCCGCGCTCGCGCGCGTGCTTGAGGCGAGCCCGGAGGAGTACGAGCGCCTGCAGCGCGCGAGCCTCGCGCTCGTGGCCGGCCACGACATCGCGCACACGATCACGGCGTTCGAGCGGATCTACCGCGGCGAGCCGATCGTCGACCCCCTTCCCGGCGCCTCGGCGCACTCGACAGCCGCCGGCTGAGCGGTGAGCGGAGCGGGCGCGCCGGTCGCCGAGATCGGTGCTGGCGAACTCGTTCAGCGATGCTTTCGGCGGCTCGGACAGCTCCGTCGTGCAGCCCTCATCGTCCGGCCCTGCCGGCGGTCCGAAGGCTGAGTCGGGATCCGCAGCCGTGGGAACGAGGAGCAACCCGGCGGCGATCGGCGCGCAGATCCAGGGCGGGAGCTACACCATCACGATCAACTCGGTGAACCTCGATGACACGAGCGCGGTCATGGCGGCGAACCCGTTCAATGCGGCGCCGGACGATGGCACCACCTACGCCCTCATCAACGCGACCGTGACGTACACGGGGAAGGACTCCGGCAACGTCGGCGACGTGGGCTTCGCCTACGTCACGTCCTCGGGCAACGTCATCGACAGCTCCGACGCGTTCGTCGTA
>JAATFA010000052.1 GCA_015655445.1 Actinomycetales bacterium
GCGACCATGCACGGTCAGCCGGGCGTTAGCGTGAACCACGAGGACCTCCTGGAAGTGAGAGACGTCAGACATCTCCACTAAGCCCGGAGGTCCTCCCCGTTCAGCGCAGGCGCGCGGGCACCAAAGTCATGGCCGGGTACAACTAGCCGGAGGCGGCGCCGCCCTCGCCCCGCTGCGCCGCTACTGCAGGATGAACTGCTTCGTGTCCTTCGACGTGATCGAGCCGATCGTGACCGTCAGGTGATAGCTCGCCCCGCCCGCCGTCACCTGGGGCCGATCCCCATCGCACGAGTCCGCCGACGAGCGCGTGCGGTCCCACGGGAACGGCTGCGAGGAGATCGACTGGCCGGGCTGCAGCACCTTCGTCGCCGCCACCGGGTTCTGCTGGCAGTCCTTCGACGACCAGATGCGCTCGCTCCCGCTCGTGATGACATACTCCTGCACGTCCGACCCGGCGTCGATCGAGCACGCCTTGCTGCCCGTGTTCGTCACCGTGAGCGAGAGCTGCGGCTGCTCCCCGGGTGCGTAGGTGTCCTTGTCGGTCACGGGCACGAGCGTGAGCGCCGAGGACGAGCACGCGGGCGTCGACCCGTCCGCGGCCTCGGCCGCGTTCGACGCGGGAGCCGTCGGCGAGTCCTCGGCGCCCGACGCCGCCCCCGCCGCGCCGCTCGTGGGAGCCGTCACGGGCTCCGCGCCCCGTCCGGGACGCACGACGATGAGCACGACGACGACGAGCACGACGAGCGCCCCGAGCGCGACGAGCGCGCGACGCCGCCAGTACACGCGCGGCGGCTGCGGGCCGACCGGATTGCGGAACGCCGACATGCCGTCAGGGTAGACGCGAGCGCCGTCGCAGCCCGCATTCCACGCCGCGCACGGGCGGTTTCACGGCGAGCCGTCTACGCACGCGAGCGCGCGGGCGCTGCGACGTCGAGCTGCTTGAGCATGCGCGTGTTGCCGAGCGTGTTGGGCTTGACGCGCGCGAGGTCGAGGAACTCCGCGACGCCTTCGTCGGGCGAGCGCACGAGCTCGGCGTAGACCTCAGGCGGCACGACCTCCTCGCCGATCGGCAGGAAGCCGTGCCGGCCGAAGAACTCGACCTCGAACGTGAGGCAGAACAGACGGCGGAGGCCCAGCTCGACCGCGTCCGCCTCGATGCGCTCGAGCAGGGCGTGACCCACGCCGCGATGCATCCAGTCCGGCCGCACAGCGAGCGTGCGCACCTCGGCGATGTCCTCCCAGATCACGTGGAGGGCGCCACACCCGACGATCTCCCCGTTCGCGTCCTCCGCGACGCGGAACTCCTGCACGGCCTCGTAGAACACGACGAGGTCCTTGCCGAGCAGGATGCGCCGCTGCACGTACGGCTCGACGAGGGCGTGGATGGCGCGGACGTCGGGCGTGCGCGCCCGGCGGACGGTGAAGGCGGTCACGACGCCGCCTACTCGCCGGGCCGCACGACGACCTTGAGGCTGTCCGGCCGCGTCGACGCCTCGAACGCCTCCGCAACCTGGTCGAGGCCGAACCGCGCGGTGACGAAGCGGTCCACGGTGATGCGCCCGTCGGCCGCGAGAGCGATCGCCGCGGGCCACGTGTTGCGGTAGCGGTAGACGCCCGTGAGGGTGATCTCCGAGTTCATGATGTCGACGACGGGCAGTGGCATCTCGGTCGCGCCGAGCCCGACGAGCACGACGTGCCCCTCCGGGCGCACGTTATTGATGCCCGAGACGACGGCGGGCGTCGCGCCCGACGCGTCGATGAACACGTCGACGCCGAGCCCGAGCGACGCGACGTCGCCCGTCGCGTCGACGACGTCCGTCGCGCCAAGCGTCAGGGCGCGCTCCCGGCGCGAGGCGTCGATGTCGGAGACGATCACCTCGGTCGCGCCGAAGGCGCGGGACACCTGCGTGAGCATGATCCCGATGGGGCCGGCACCGGCGACGAGCACGCGCGACCCGCCCGTCACGCGCGCCTTGCGCACGGCGTGCAGGGCCACGGAGAGCGGCTCGATGAGCGCGGCCGCGTCGTCGTCGAGGGAGTCCGGCACGGGGTGGGCGAAGAAGTGCGGCACGGTCACGTACTCCTGGAAGGCGCCGTCGATCGGGGGCGCGGCGAAGAACTCGACCGACGGGTCGAGGTTGTAGTAGCCCTCGCGCGCGAGCTCGCCCGTGAAGTCGAGGCGCTGCGGCTCGATCGCGACGCGCTCGCCGACGCGCTCGGCGGCCACGCCCTCCCCCACCCCCACGATCGTGCCGCCGCACTCGTGTCCGAGCACGATGGGCTCCTCGACGACGAAGCGGCCGAGCCGGCCGTCCATGTAGAAGTGCGTGTCGGAGCCGCAGATGCCGACGGATCCGACGCGCACGAGCACCTCCCCCGGCCCCGGGACGGGCACCGGCCGCTCCTGGATCTCGAGCTCGCGCGGTCGGACGAGCACGCTCGCTCGCATGGTGTCGCGGACAGGGGTGGCCGGACCGGTCACTGTCGTGCTCCTTCGCCTCGGGGGTCGCTTCGAGGCTACCGTTCCTCGCCGGCGGAACACGGAAGGGGCGGCGGTCCGAAGACCACCGCCCCTTCCGCGTGGATCGCGCTACGCCTCGATGCCCACGGGCTCCGGAGCCTCCGTGCCCGAGCGCTTGCTCGTCGTGAAGACGAACTCGTCGCCGACGAAGTCGACCGTGACGTGGTCGCCCGCGTTGAGCTCGGCGTGCAGGATCTTCTCGCTCAGCCGGTCCTCGATCTCGTGCTGCACCGCCCGGCGGAGCGGACGAGCGCCGAGGGCCGGATCCCAGCCGAGCTTGATGAGCTGCTCCTTGGCAGACGGTGAGACCTCGATCGTCATGTCGCGGTCGAGCAGGCGCTCGGAGAGCCGCTTGATGAACAGGTCGACGATCTGCAGGAGCTCCTCCTGGGTCAGCTGCGGGAAGACGATCGTCTCGTCGACGCGGTTGAGGAACTCGGGCTTGAAGTGCTTCTTGAGCTCCTCGACCACCTTCGCGCGCATCGCCCGGTAGCTGTTCTCCGTGTTGCCCTCGAGCGTGAAGCCCACGGGGCCGCCCGTGATGTCCTTCGTGCCGAGGTTCGTCGTCATGATGATGACCGTGTTCTTGAAGTCGACGACGCGGCCCTGGCCATCCGTCAGACGCCCCTCCTCGAGGATCTGCAGGAGCGAGTTGAAGATGTCCGGGTGCGCCTTCTCGATCTCGTCGAACAGCACGACCGAGAACGGCTTGCGGCGCACCTTCTCGGTGAGCTGGCCGCCCTCTTCGA
>JAATFA010000091.1 GCA_015655445.1 Actinomycetales bacterium
AGCCCGTAGCCGCCGGCCTCGCGCGGCATGATGAGCGTCGGGTCGTTGAGGTCCGACTCGGCGATGAGCGTGAGCGGGCGCCCGAGGTGCGCGCTGAGCGCGTCGACGCGCTCGGACAGCTCCTCGAGGATGTGCCTGGGGCTCGTGTCGACGAGCGCGTGCACGGCGTCGAGGCGCAGGCCGTCCACGTGGTAGTCGTCGAGCCACATGAGGGCGTTCTCGAGGATGTAGCGCCGCACCTCCGGCTCGTCGAGGTTGATCGAGGCGCCCCACGTGTTCGTCGAGCCGTCCCGCAGGTAGGGGCCGAAGAGCGGCAGGTAGTTGCCGCTCGGCCCGAGGTGGTTGTATACGACGTCCTGCACTACCGCGAGGCCCGCGCGGTGGCACGCGTCGACGAAGCGCTGGTAGGCGTGCGGGCCTCCGTAGCTCTCGCTCACCGCGTACCAGAGCACGCCGTCGTATCCCCAGTTCCACGTGCCGTTGAACGCGTTGACGGGCAGGAGCTCGACGAAGTCCACGCCGAGGCCGACGAGGTGGTCGAGGCGCTCGATCGCGGAGTCGAGCGTGCCCTCGGGCGTGAACGTGCCGACGTGCAGCTCGTACACGAGACCGCCGGCGAGCTGACGGCCCCGCCACGACGCGTCCGTCCACGCGGCCGGGTCGAGCGCGACCGTGCGGCTGAGCCCGTGCACGCCGTGCGGCTGTCGTCGCGAGCGCGGGTCGGGCACGGGCGTCTCGGATCCCTCCAGGAGGTACCCGTAGTCGTGGCCGGGTCCGGTCGGCAGCCCGCGCTCCTCCGGGAACCACCAGCCGTCCCCGCGTTTGCGCATCGCGTGCCGCTCGCCGTCGAGCACGAGCTCCAGCCGCTCCGGTCGCGGGCCCCACACCTCGTACTCCATCTCGCCCTCTCCTCCCCGAGCCGGCGCGCGGCCCTCAGCCCTGCTCGCGCACGAGGAGCGCGACCGGGTAGTGCGCGAGGACCGTTCCGAGCGCGCGCTCGCCGCCCTGCACGCGCACACCCGTGAGCGCGTCGAGATACGCGCCGGCAGGCAGCATGACCGCCGTCCCGCCCCATCCGCCGCGCGCGGCGAGCCCGAGCGGAAGGCGCGTGGCGACCGCGACCGCGCCGCCCCGGTCCACGGCGATCGCGTGCGGCGCGGCCTCGCCCACGACGGGCAGGAGCGCGAGGCGCGTGAAGAGCTCCGGCCGGTCCCGTCGCAGCCGCAGGGCCCGCGAGACGAGCAGGAGCTTCGCGGCGCCCGTCGCGTCGACGGGCGGCAGCGCGCCGTGCTCGAGCGAGGCGAGCATCTCCCGGCGCTCGGCGAAGTCCATGGGCCGGCGGTTGTCCGGGTCGACGAGCGAGGTCTCCCACAGCTCGCTGCCCTGGTACACGTCGGGCACGCCGGGCCCGACGAGCTGGAGGAGCTTCGCGCCGAGCCCGTTCGACCACCCCGCCGGGGCGATCTCGAGCACGAACGCGTCGAGCAGGCCGCGCACCCGCGGATCGTCGACCGCCGCGTCGACCGCCGCGTGCATGCGCTCCTCGAAGGCCGGGTCGGGGTCGGTCCACCGCGTGGAGGTCCCCGCCTCCCGCGCGGCCTTCTCGGCGTAGGCGTGCAGGCGCTCGCGCGAGGCGGGCCACGTCCCGACGACCGACTGCCACAGGATGCTCTCGAACGGCCCGTCGCCGAGCGGCCGCAGCTCGCGCAGCCGCCCGAGCACGTCGCGCCAGCGGGCGGGGATCTCGGCGAGCACGGAGATGCGCGCCCTCGTGTCCTCGCCCCGCTTCGTGTCGTGGGTCGAGAGCGTCGTCATCGCGTGCGGGAACGCCGCGAGCCGCGCCGCCTGCCGGCGCGCGAGCTCCTGCGGGGAGACGCTGAACTCGCTCGGGTCGCCGCCGACCTCGGTGAGCGAGGCGAGCACGCTGTAGCGGTAGAAGGCCGTGTCCTCGACGCCCTTGGCCATGACCATGCCCGAGGTCTGCTGGAAGCGACGCGACGCGGGATGCTCCTCGTCCTCGAGCACGGCGCGCACGACCGCGAGCGCGCGGTCGAGGTCGGGACGCCGCGCGTGCGCGAGCGCGAGGGCGGCCTCGACGTGCTCGGAGCCCACGGGCAGGTAGGAGCGGTAGACGGGGAAGCACGCGAGCGCCTCGGCGACGGCGTCGGCGAGCACGTCCGCGTCGAGGCCGTCGAGGCCCTGCTCCGCGGGCGGCCGCGCGACGATCTCGCGCGTGAGGCGCAGCACCTCCGAGCGCAGGATGCCGTCCGCGACGGCGCGCTTGGTCGTGTGGACGAGGTCCTCCCATGCGACGCGTCCGCCGCGCAGCTCCGCGTCGAGGGCCTCGAGCGCCTCGGCGCCGCTCGCGTCGACGAAGACGCGGTCGAGCTCGGCGAGCGCGTCGTATCCGGTCGTGCCCGCCGTCGCCCAGAACGGCGGCAGGTCCTCGCCGCGCTCGAGGATCTTCTCGACGATGACGTAGGAGCCGCGCGTCTCGCGCGCGAGCCGGTCGAGGTAGCCGCCGGGATCGAGCAGGCCGTCCGGGTGGTCGACGCGCAGGCCGTCGGCGAGACCGTCGCGGATCCAGGAGAGGATCGCCGCGTGCGAGCGCTCGAACACCTCGGGGTCCTCGACGCGGATCGCGGCGAGCGTGCTCACGGCGAAGAAGCGGCGGTAGTTGAGCTCGGCGTCCGCGCGACGCCACGACACGAGCTCGTAGTGCTGGCGATCATGGACGACCGAGGGCGGCGCGCCGTCGTCGGCGGTGCCGGGGGCGAGCGGGAAGCGGTGGTCGTAGTAGACGAGCTCGGTCGGGCGCCCGGGGGGCTCGAGCGCGAGCGGCGGGTCCTCCTCGTCGCCGAGGACGGGGATGCGGATGCGCCCGCCGCCCGCCGCCCAGTCCACGTCGAACGCGGCGGCGTGGCGGGAGCCGCGGCCGTGGCGCAGCACGTCCGCCCACCACGCGTTGTGGGCCGGCACGGCGACGCCCATGTGGTTGGGGACGATGTCGACGAGCACGCCCATGCCGCGCTCGTGCGCCGCGCGCGCGAACGCCGCGAACGCCTCGTCGCCGCCGCGCGCCGGGTCGACGTGCGCGTGGTCGACGACGTCGTAGCCGTGGTCGGAGCCCGCCTCGGCCGTCAGCAGCGGGGAGAGGTAGACCCAGTGCGCGCCGAGGTCGTGCAGGTAGTCGAGCACGTCCCGCGCCGCGGCGAGGTCGAACGCGGGTCGGATCTGCAGCCGGTACGTCGACCGGGGGACCCTCACAGGGATGCCTTCCCGCGACCGCGCCGGGATCGCGGCGGGGCGGACGCGTCGCGATCCCCGCCGACAGGCGTCCCGAGCCGCAAGGCGACGGAGGCCGCGGGCGAGAGGTCGGGCGGGGGAGCGGGAGGGCGGTAGGTGCACAGCACGACGGTCGACTTCGCCTGCAGCTCGAGCGCGGTCCCGGCGACGAGCTCCGACTCGTCGGGCGAGGCGGCCGTGTCGACGACGACGCGCCACGACGGGGAGTACTCGTCCGGGGGCAGGGTCACCGGCACGACGTCGTCGTGGGCGTTGAAGTACACGACGAAGCTCAGGTCGGTCACGCGCTCACCGCGCTCGCCGACCGTGCGGATGCCCTCGCCGTTGAGGAACATGCCGAACGAGCGCGCGTAGCTCGTCTCCCAGTCGTCCGGCTCCATGGGGCTGCCGTCTGTGTTGAGCCACACGATGTCCGGCAGCGGCTCGCCCGCAGCGCGGCGCACGGGACGGCCGTCGAAGAAGCGGTTGCGCCGGAACGTGGGGTGCTGGCGCCGCAGGCGCACGATCGCGGCCGTGAAGTCGATGAGCGGACGATCGGCGTCGTCCCAGTGCACCCAGGTGAGCTCGTTGTCCTGCGCGTAGCCGTTGTTGTTGCCCTGCTGCGTGCGACCGAGCTCGTCCCCGTGCAGGATCATGGGCACGCCCTGCGAGATGAGGAGCGTCGTGAGGAAGTTGCGCTGCTGGCGCGCGCGCAGCTCGAGGATGCGCGGGTCGTCGGTCGGGCCCTCGACGCCGAGGTTGTACGAGCGGTTGTGCGACTCCCCGTCGTTGTTGCCCTCGCCGTTGGCCTCGTTGTGCTTCTCGTTGTAGGACACGAGGTCGTTCATCGTGAAGCCGTCGTGCGCAGTGACGAAGTTGATCGAGGCGAACGGGCGGCGGCCGGACTGCTCGTAGAGGTCCGCCGATCCCGTGATGCGGGAGGCGAACTCGCCGAGCGTCGCAGGCTCGCCGCGCCAGAAGTCGCGCACGGTGTCGCGGAACTTCCCGTTCCACTCCGACCACTGGGGCGGGAAGTTGCCGACCTGGTAGCCGCCCGGCCCGACGTCCCACGGCTCGGCGATGAGCTTGACCTGGCTGATGACCGGGTCTTGTTGCACGAGTTCGAAGAAGGACGACAGCCGGTCGACGTCGTAGAACTCGCGGGCCAGCGTGGCGGCGAGGTCGAAACGGAAGCCGTCGACGTGCATGTCGAGCACCCAGTACCGCAGCGAGTCCATGATCAGCTGCAGTGAGTGCGGCTGGCGCACGTTGAGGGTGTTGCCGGTGCCGGTGTAGTCCATGTAGTGCTGGGGCGAGTCCTCGACGAGGCGGTAGTAGGCCGGGTTGTCGATGCCGCGGAAGCACAGCGTCGGGCCCATGTGGTTGCCCTCGCCGGTGTGGTTGTAGACGACGTCGAGTATGA
>JAATFA010000008.1 GCA_015655445.1 Actinomycetales bacterium
CACGATCGCCTACCTCTCCCCCGAGCTCGTCACGCGCGGGATCGCCGACACGCGCAGCGACATCTACGCGGTCGGCATCATGATGTACGAGATGCTCACGGGCGAGCAGCCCTACAAGGGCGAGCAGCCCATGCAGATCGCCTACCAGCACGCGCACGAGTCCGTGCCGGCGCCGAGCTCGGCGAGCCCCGAGGTGCCCGCCGAGCTCGACGAGCTCGTCCTGTGGGCGACGGCCCGGGATCCGGACCACCGGCCGCGGGACGCGCGCGTCATGCTCGAGCAGGTCTACGAGATGCAGGAGGCGCTGCGCACCGCGCTCCCCGCGACGGCGCAGCGCACGCGCGTGCTCCCTCCCGCGATGCGCGACGTCGCGGCGACGGCCGAGGAGACCCAGGTCATGAGCGGCCGCACGCGCGCGCTCGGCCCGGTGCCGCGCGTGCCCGCAGCCGCGGCGCCGGCGCTCGGGACCGGCCCCGCGCTCTCGGAGAGCACGGCCGCGCTCGCCGCAGCCGCACGGCGCGGCCGGTCACGCGGGTGGGCGCTCTTCCTCGTCGTGCTCCTGCTCGCCGCCTCGGGCGGGGTCATCGGGTGGTGGTTCAGCGCGGGACCGGGCGCCCTCGTCACGATCCCCACGTCGCTGCACGCCTCGAGCGAGCAGGACGCGCGCACCCGGCTCGACCGGCTCGGCTTCACGGTCGCCCCGCAGACGCGCCAGGAGTACTCGACGAGCGTCGCGCCCGGCCTCGTCGTCGACACGAGCCCCTCGCTCGGCGCATCGGTCGTCAAGGGCTCGACGATCACGCTCCTGCTCTCGGCGGGCCCGAAGCCGTGGGACGTGCCGGCGTTCGCGGGCATGCAGGAGGACGCCGCCCTCGCCGCCGTCAAGGCGCACTGGACGGCGCAGACCCCGATCCGGCAGTTCGACGCGAAGGCGCCGTCCGGCACCGTGCTCGACGCGCTCGGGCAGGACCAGCAGAGCCTCTCCGGGACCAAGCAGTACCCCGAGCAGGCGCCCATCACGCTCGTCGTCTCCGCCGGGCCGGTGCCGGACGTCGCGGGGCTCAGCTACGACGACGCCGCCGCCAAGCTCCACGCGGCCGGCCTCACGGCCGTGCAGGGACCGCAGGAGTACAACGACGACGTCGACGAGGGCGACGTCATCGGCATCGTGCCGAACGCGGACGGCTCGGCGCCCGTGCTCCGCGTGGGCGACTCCGTGACGCTGCGCATCTCGAAGGGTCCCGAGCCCGTCGCGGTGCCCGCGGTCGTCGGCAAGACGTGGGCCGTCGCGAAGAAGGCGCTCACGGACGCGGGCTTCGCGCTCGACTACAGCTCGGTCGCGGACGCGTTCCCGAACGCTTTCGTCGTGAGCAAGACGAGCCCGGACGGCGGCACGCTCGCCCCCAAGGGATCGACCATCAAAGTCAACTTCGCAGGATTCTGAGCTACCCGCCCGGCACACGTCGTCAGCGCGCGCTGAGCTCCTCCGCGACGAGGAACGCGAGCTCGAGCGACTGCATGTGGTTGAGCCTCGGGTCGCACAGCGACTCGTAGCGCGTCGCGAGCGTCGCCTCGTCGATGTGCTCCGACCCGCCGAGGCACTCCGTCACGTCGTCGCCCGTGAGCTCGACGTGGATGCCGCCGGGGTGCGTGCCGGCCGCGCGGTGCGCCTCGAAGAAGCCCTTGACCTCGTCGACGATGTCGTCGAACCGCCGGGTCTTGTACCCCGTCGGCGTCGTGACGCCGTTGCCGTGCATGGGGTCGGTGACCCACAGGGGCTGCGCGTCCATCGCCGTGATCGCCTCGAGCAGCGGCGGCAGCGCGTCCCGGATCCGGCCGGCGCCCATGCGCGTGATGAACGTCAGCCGCCCCGGCTCGCGCTCGGGATCGAGCTTGTCGATGAGTGCCTTCATCTCCTCGACCGTCGTCGTCGGGCCGAGCTTGACGCCGATCGGGTTGCGGATGCGGGAGAAGTAGTCGACGTGCGCGCCGTCGATGTCGCGCGTGCGCTCGCCGATCCACAGGAAGTGGGCGGACGTGTTCACGGGGGTGCCGTTGCGCGAGTCGATGCGCGTGAGCGGGCGCTCGTAGTCCATGAGCAGCCCCTCGTGTGAGGAGTAGAACTCGACGCGGCGGATCTCGTCGAAGTCGGCGCCCGCCGCCTCCATGAACTTGATAGCGCGGTCGATCTCGCGCGCCATCCCCTCGTAGCGCTGGTTCGCGGGATTGGACGCGAACCCCTTGTTCCAGCTGTGCACCTCGCGCAGGTCCGCGAAGCCGCCCTGCGTGAACGCGCGGATGAGGTTGAGCGTCGAGGCGGACGTGTGGTAGCCCTTGACGAGCCGCGCGGGGTCGGCCTGACGCGACTCGGGCGTGAAGTCGTAGCCGTTGACGATGTCGCCACGGTAGGCGGGCAGCGTCACGTCGCCGCGCGTCTCGGTGTCGCTCGAGCGGGGCTTGGCGAACTGGCCGGCCATGCGCCCCATCTTGATGACGGGCATCGACGCCCCGTAGGTGAGCACGACGGCCATCTGCAGGATCGTCTTGACGCGATTGCGGATCTGGTCGGCCGTCGCGCCCGCGAACGTCTCGGCGCAGTCCCCGCCCTGCAGCAGGAACGCCTCGCCACGGGCGGCACGCGCGAGCCGGGAGCGCAGGACGTCGATCTCGCCCGCGAACACGAGCGGCGGCAGGGTCGCGAGCTCGGCGGACGCCGCGGCGACGGCCTCGGGGTCCGGCCACGCGGGCTGCTGCTTGATGGGCAGCGTGCGCCAATAGTCGAGACCTGCGATCACGGCGGGATCGGCGGGTACCACGGTCTCAGACTGGTCAAGCACGGATGTGTGTCCTCGGATCGATGTTGCGGGGGATGACAGGCCCGGGTAGCGAGCCTAGCGGAGCGGGGGACGCCCGGGACGGCCGCCCGGCGGGTGACCGCCACGCGCCCGCCGTCTCACGACTGCTGCGACGCGAGCCTCTCCTTGACCGAAGAGGCATAGACGTCGACGTATTCCTGACCGCTCAAGCGGAGCAGCTCGTACATGATCTCGTCGGTGATCGAGCGGAGGATGAAGCGGTCGCCCTCGAGGCCCGCGAAACGCGAGAAGTCGAGCGGCTCGCCGAAGATGACCCCCACGCGCCGCACCTTCGGGATGCGGCGGCCGGCCGGCATGATCTTCTCGGTGTCGATCATCGCGACCGGCACGACGGGCACCCCCGCCTCGAGGATCATGCGCGCGACGCCCGTGCGGCCGCGATAGAGCTTGCCGTCCGGGCTGCGCGTGCCCTCGGGATAGATGCCGAGCTGGTCGCCGCGCGCGAGCACGCGCAGGCCCGCATTGAGCGCGTCCTCCGACGCCTTGCCGCCCGAGCGGTCCATGGGCACCTGACCCGTGCCGCTGAAGATGATGCGCGTGAGGAAGCCCTTGAGCCCGCGGCCCGTGAAGTACTCGCGCTTGGCGAGGAAGTAGATCGGCCGGTCGACCGCGAGCGGCAGGAAGACCGAGTCGATGAACGAGAGGTGGTTGCTCGCGAAGATGACGGGGCCCGACTTCGGCACGTTATCGCGGCCCACGATCCACGGCCGGAAGACCGTGAGCAGGAGCGAGCCGAACACCGCGTTCTTCATGAACCAGTACAGGCCGACGCGCCACGCCGCCGTCTCCGTGATCCTCACGACCGGCTCCCCCGGCTCCGCGCGAGGTCGGCCGCGCCGATCACGCCCGCCTCGTTGCCGAACTGCGCGACCACGAAGCGCGGCTCCGGGTGGTATCCGCGCGCGGGCAGATGGCGCAGGAACGCCTCCCGTACGGGCTCGAGGAGCAGCTCGCCGGCTTCCGCGACCCCTCCCCCGAAGACGAAGAGCTCGGGGTCGACGACGACCGCGAGCGACGCGCACGCCTGTCCGAGCCACGCGCCGATGCCGCGCAGGGCATGCAGCGCGCCGGGGTCGCGTTCCGCGATGAGGCGTGCGAGGATCGTGCCGTCGAGCTGGCCGGCGCGCAAGCGCTCCTCGTCGAGGCGCAGGCCGATGCCGCCCACGTCGGCGATCTCGTTCGCGAGCCGCAGGAGGGCGCGTCCCGATCCGTACTGCTCGATGCAGCCGCGCGCGCCGCACCCGCACGGCAGGCCGTCCGGCACGACGCGGAGGTGCCCGAGCTCGGCGCCCGTGCCGAAGCCGCCGCGCACGAGCTCGCCGCGCGCGACGATCGCGCCGCCGACGCCCGTGCCGATCGTGAGCACGGTCATGTCGTCGACGTCGCGCCCGGCTCCGAACCGGAACTCGGCCCATCCGGCCGCGTTCGCGTCGTTGTCGATCGTGACGTCGAAGCCGAGGCGGTCGCGCAGGTGCCGACGGAGCGGCTCGTTGCGCCAGCTGATGTTGGGCGTGTAGTACACGGTCGACTGGGTCGCGTCGATGAAGCCGGGCGCGGCGACGCCCGCGACGTCGGTGGGATGGCGCGCGCGCAGGCGCTCGATCATGCTCGCGACGGCCTCGACGATCGCGCGCGCGTCCGAGGCCTCGGTCGCCACGCGATCCTCCGCGAGGATGCGGCCCTCGTCGTCCACGACGCCACCGGCGATCTTCGTCCCCCCGATGTCGATCCCGATCGCGTGCACGAGCGTCGAGTCTATTCGGCCCCGGCGGACGCCGGGAGGACGGGGCGCGCGCGCCCCTCGCTGCGCATCCGTCGCGGCGCGGCGACTCCGGGCGCGACGCTGACTACAATCGGCCGAAAGGTTCCACCGGTGCCAAAGGAGTTGCCGTGAACGAGACTTTCACCCCTGCCGTCGTGCCGGCCGATCCCGAGGCGACGATCTCCGATCTGCTGCTCGACCGTGTGCGCGCCACGCCCGATCTGCCGCTCTTCGCGCTGCCGACGGAGGACGGCGGCTGGCGCGACCTCTCGGCGCGGTCATTCTCGGCCCAGGCCCTCGCGCTCGCGAAGGGCTTCGTCGCCGCGGGCCTCGAGCCCGGCGACATGATGGGCTTCCTGTGCAGCACGCGCTACGAGTGGACGCTCGTGGACTTCGCGGCGGCGTTCGCCGGGGTCGTCCTCGTGCCCATCTATGAGACCTCCTCCCCCGCGCAGATCCGCTGGGAGATGGCCGACTCTGGCGCGCGGGCGATCCTCCTCGAGCGGCCGGAGCACCACGCGCGCTTCGACGAGATCGCCGCGGACCTCCCGCTCGTGACGCACGTCTGGCAGATGCACCTCGGCGACCTCGACAAGCTCGTCGCGAACGGCGTCGACGTCTCCGACGACGAGATCGAGCGCCGGAGGCGCACCGCGCGCGGCTCCGACACCGCGACCCTCATCTACACCTCGGGCTCGACGGGTCGTCCGAAGGGCGTCGTCCTCACGCACTCGAACTTCGTCGAGACGAGCCGCAACGCCGCCGTCGCGATGAGCGAGGTCGTCGCGCCGGGGGCCTCCACGCTCCTGTTCATCACGACGGCCCACGTCTTCGCGCGCTTCATCGCGATCATGTGCGTGCACGCGGGCGTCAAGGTGGGCCACCAGGCCGACACCTCGCAGCTCCTGCCCTCGCTCGCGAGCTTCCGCCCGAGCTTCCTGCTCGCCGTGCCGCGCGTGTTCGAGAAGGTGTACAACTCGGCCGAGCAGAAGGCGGAGTACGGTGGCCGGGGGCGCATCTTCCGCGCGGCGGCGCACGTCGCGATCGAGCACTCGAAGGCCCTCGACTCCGGTCACGTGCCGCTCGGGCTGCGACTGCGCTTCGCGCTCTACGACCGTCTCGTCTACGACAGGCTCAAGAAGGCGATGGGCGGCCGCGTGCGGTACGCCGTGTCGGGCTCCGCGCCGCTCGGCCTCCACCTCGCGCACTTCTTCCGCAGCCTCGACGTGCGCATCCTCGAGGGGTACGGACTGACCGAGACGACGGCGCCGGCGACCGTCAACCTCGTGGAGCGGTTCAAGATCGGCACGGTGGGGCCCGCGCTCCCCGGCGTGGGGCTGCGCATCGACGAGGACGGGGAGATCCTCGTACGCGGTGTCAACGTCTTCGCGGGCTACTGGAACAACCCGCAGGCGACGGCGGAGTCGATGGACGGCGAGTGGTTCCGCACGGGCGACATCGGCTCGCTCGACGAGGACGGCTACCTGCGGATCACGGGCCGCAAGAAGGAGATCATCGTGACGGCGGGCGGCAAGAACGTCGCGCCCGCCGTGCTCGAGGACCCCATCCGCGCGAACCCGCTCGTCGGCCAGGTCGTCGTCGTGGGCGACCAGCGCCCGTTCGTCTCCGCGCTCATCACCCTCGACCCGGAGATGCTGCGCGTGTGGCTGCGCAACCACGGCGAGCCGGAGGATCTCGACCTCGCGCACGCGGCGCGCAACCCGCGCGTCGTCGAGGAGGTCCAGCGCGCCGTCGACGCCGCGAACGCGGCCGTCTCGCGCGCCGAGTCGATCCGCAAGTTCCGCATCCTCGACACCGAGTTCACCGAGGAGAGCGGGCACCTCACGCCCAAGCTGAGCATCAAGCGGCACGAGATCCTCAAGGACTTCGCCGACGTCATCGACGAGATCTACCAGGTCGAGCCGACGACGCAGGGGCAGTCGCTCGTCCACTGAGCGCGACGCCGCGTGCCGGCGAGCGCGACGCCGCGCTACGCGCGGGGCGTCCGGAACCAGGGCGCCTGTCGCACGGCGCGCATCGCCTCGCGCTTGACCTCCGGCTCGAGCCCCTCGAGGTAGAGCCGGCCGTCGAGGTGGTCCGTCTCGTGCTGGAGCGCCTGCGCGAGCTGCCCCTCCCCCTCCACGACGACGGTGTTGCCGTCGACGTCGATGCCGGTGACGCGTGCGCGGGGATGGCGCAGGCGCGGGAAATAGAACCCGGGCACCGAGAGGCATCCCTCGTCCATGGGCACGGGATCGCCGAAGACCTCGAGCACGGGGTTGATGACGTAGCCGAGCTGGTCGTCGACGAAGTAGCTGAAGACGCGCAGCCCCGCCCCGATCTGGTTCGCGGCGAGACCCGCGCGCCCGGGCAGCTGCACGTTCTCGAGCAGGTCGTCGACGAGGGCGCGCACGCGCGGGTCCCCGGGGCGCACGGGGTCGCACACGGAGCGGAGGATCGGATCGCCGAAGAGACGGATGGGGCGCTCGGTCATCGTCGCGAGGTCACGCCTCGCGTGCGGCGACGAGGCCGTCGACGACGAGGGCCGCGAGCTCGCGAGCGGCGTCCTTCGTGTAGGGCTTGAGCTCCTCGTAGTCGACGACCGACCCGGCCGCGAGCTGCGGGTCGTAGGGGATGCGCACGATCTCGCGCACGCGCGAGCGGAAGTGCTCCTCGATCTCCTCGAGCTTGACGAGGTGGGTGCCCTGGGTCGCCGTGTTGACCGCGACGATCGCGTTCGCCGCGAGCTCGCCGTACCCGTTCGCCTCGAGCCACGTGAGCGTCTCGGAGGCGAGCCGCGCCTCGTCGACGCTTCCGCCGGAGACGACGACGATCTCATCCGCGCGCTCGAGCGTCGCGCGCATGACGGAGTGCACGATGCCCGTGCCGCAGTCCGTGAGCACGATCGAGTAGTACTGCGCGCACAGGTCCGCGACGACGTCGTAGTCGTGCTCGTTGAACGCCTCCGAGAGCTGCGGGTCGGTGTCCGAGGCGAGCACGTCGAGACGCGTCGCGTCGCGCGAGACGAGCGCGCTGAGGTCCGTGAAGTTGCGGACCTCGGGGGCGCGCGCGACGAGATCGCGCACGGTCGCGCTCGTGCGCTTGGGCACGCGCTCGGCGAGCGTGCCGCGGTCGGGGTTCGCGTCGACCGCGATCACACGGTCCTCGCGCACGCTCGCGAGCGCCATCCCGAGCAGCGCGGTCACGGTCGTCTTGCCGACGCCGCCCTTGCGCGTGAGGACGGGCACGAAGCGCGTCGCTCCGTCGAGGTGGGCGCGGATGCGCGCGTCGATCGCCTTGCGCTCGCGCACGCGCGCGGAGTCGCCGAGGTTCACGGCGTGGAACGTCGCGTTGTAGACGAACGAGGGCCACGCGCCCTCGGGGGCGACGTGCCGTCCCCGCGGCCGCTCGAGCAGGCGGTCCGCCGTGAGCATCGCGGAGGACTCCGGCTCGCGATTGGAGCGGCGTGCGGAGCGCGGGCGGGCACGCTCGTCCGCCGCCTGCACGGGCACGGCGATCGAGGTCGTGCCGGTGTCGACGGGATGCACGACGTGCCCCGGATCCACGGGGACGTCGTCGATGGCGACGGCCGCCTCGTCCTCGGGCGCCTCGTGCACGGGCGCGGGCAGGTCGACGCGCACGGTGAAGGAGGGAGCGTCGCCGGCACGCAGGACGCCGTCCGCCCCGCCGCGCGCCTCGCGGCCCTCGAGCGCGGATCCGTCGCCGGCGCGCCGCCTCGGGTCAAATACCGTCACGATGGTGGTCCCTTCGACAAACTCGGCGTGACAGTCTACCGTCGAGGCCGCCAGGGCCTGCCTCCCGCGTCGACGGGCGGCCCTCAGCCCTGCGGGGCGACGACCGCGAGCAGGTCGCCCGCATCGACCTGCTGCGTCGGGGGGACGGCGAGCCGCTGCACGACGCCCGCGACCGGCGTCGTGATGGCGGCCTCCATCTTCATCGCCTCGATCGTCGCGATCGCCTGGCCGGCCTCGACGCGATCACCCGCCGCGACCTTGAGCGTGACGACGCCCGAGAAGGGCGCCGCGACCTCGCCCGGCACGGTCGGGTCGGCCTTCTCGGCCGCCTTCGTCTCGACCGCGACGCTCCGGTCGCGCACGAAGACGGGCCGCAGCTGCCCGTTGAGCGTCGTCATGACCGTGCGGATGCCCTTCTCGTCCGGCTCGCCGATCGCCTCGAGCCCGACGAACAGGCGCACCCCGCGGCTCATCTCGACGACGTGCTCGGTGCCGAACCGCAGACCGTAGAGGTAGTCGGGCGTCTCGACGACCGAGAGGTCGCCGTACTGCTCCCGCCGCTGCTCGAACTGCGCCGTCGGGCCGGGGAAGAGCAGCCGGTTGAGCACCTCCTGGCGGTGGCGCCCGGGCGTCGCGAGGGCGTCGCGGTCCTCCTCGCCGACCTCCTGCACGCCGATGCGCACCGTGCGGCCCTGCAGCACCTTCGTGCGGAACGGCTCCGGCCACCCGCCGGGGAGGTCGCCGAGCTCGCCCGCCATGAATCCGATGACCGAGTCGGGGATGTCGTACTTGTCGGGATTGCGCTCGAAGTCGGCCGGGTCCGCGTCGATCGCGGCGAGCTGGAGGGCGAGGTCGCCGACGACCTTCGAGGAGGGCGTGACCTTCGGCGGGCGACCGAGGATGCGGTTGGCTGCCGCATACCAGTCCTCGACCTTCTCGAACTGGTCGCCGAGACCGAGCGCGATCGCCTGCTGGCGCAGGTTCGAGAGCTGGCCGCCGGGGATCTCGTGGTGGTACACACGCCCCGTGGGACCGGGCAGTCCCGACTCGAACGGCCGGTACGCGCGCCGTACCGCCTCCCAATAGGGCTCGAGGTCGCTCACGGCCTGGAGCGAGAGGCCCGTGTCGCGCTCGGTGTGGGCGAGCGCGGCGACGAGGGCGGACGCGCTCGGCTGGCTCGTCGTGCCGGCCATGGGCGCGCTCGCGACGTCGACGGCGTCGGCGCCGGCCGCGCTCGCGGCGAGGAGCGTCGCGAGCTGGCCACCCGCGGTGTCGTGCGTGTGCACGTGGACAGGCAGCTCGAATTCGCGCCGCAGGGCGCTCACGAGCCGTTCGGCGGCGCCCGCCCGCAGCAGTCCCGCCATGTCCTTGATCGCGAGGATGTGCGCGCCCGAGGCGACGATGCGCTCGGCGAGCCGCAGGTAGTAGTCGAGCGTGTAGAGGCTCTCGGCAGGGTCGAGGAGGTCGCCCGTGTAGCACACGGCGACCTCGGCGACCGCGCTGCCGGTCGCGAGCACGGCGTCGATCGCCGGGCGCATCTGGTCGACGTCGTTGAGCGCGTCGAAGATCCGGAAGACGTCGACCCCCGTGGCCGCGGCCTCCGCGACGAAGGCGTCCGTCACCTCCGTCGGATACGGCGTGTAGCCGACCGTGTTGCGGCCGCGCAGGAGCATCTGGATGGCGATGTTCGGCAGCGCCTCGCGCATCGCCGCGAGCCGCTCCCACGGGTCTTCGCCGAGGAAGCGCAGCGCGACGTCGTAGGTCGCTCCGCCCCACGCCTCGACGGAGAGGAGCCCGGGCGTGAGCCGGGCCACGTACGGCAGCACGGCGACGAGGTCGCGCGTGCGGACGCGCGTCGCGAGGAGGGACTGATGCGCGTCGCGGAACGTCGTCTCGGTCACGGCGAGCTCGGTGCGCGCCCTCAGGTCCGCCGCGAAGCCCGCGGGGCCGAGCTCCTGGAGACGCTGGCGCGACCCGGCGGGCGCGGGCGCGTGCACATCGATCGAGGGGAGCTTGAGGGACGGGGCGATGACCCCCGCGCCGTCGCCGTTGGGCTTGTTGACGGTCACGTCGGCGAGCCACGTGAGCACCTTCGTGCCGCGATCGCGCGACTCGCGGCCGCGCACGAGCTCCGGGCGCTCGTCGATGAAGGACGTGCTCAGGTCGCCCGCGAGGAAGGCGGGGTCCTCGAGCACGGCCTGCAGGAAGGGGATGTTGGTCGCGACGCCGCGGATGCGGAACTCCGCGAGGCCGCGGCGCGCCCGCGCGACGGCGGCCGGGAAGTCGCGCCCGCGGCACGTCATCTTCACGAGCATCGAGTCGAAGTGCGGGCTGATCTGCGCGCCCGGGTTGACGGTGCCGCCGTCGAGGCGCACGCCCGCGCCGCCGGGCGAGCGGTAGGTCGTGATGCGACCCGTGTCGGGCCGGAAGCCCGCCGCGGGGTCCTCGGTCGTGATGCGGCACTGCAGGGCCGCGCCGCGGATGCGGAGGGTGTCCTGCGACAGGCCGAGCTCGGCGAGGCTCTCCCCCGCCGCGATGCGCATCTGCGACTGCACGAGGTCGACGTCCGTGATCTCCTCGGTCACGGTGTGCTCGACCTGGATGCGCGGGTTCATCTCGATGAAGACGTGCTG
>JAATFA010000016.1 GCA_015655445.1 Actinomycetales bacterium
CTTGCGGGCGAGCTTGGCGCGGCCGAGGGCGACGAGCCGATCGCGGTCCGGCTCGGTCTCCGCGGCGAATCCCACGACGACCTGACCCTCGCGCCGGTGTGCGGAGAGGTCCGCGAGGATGTCGGGGTTGCGCACGAGGCGCACGACGAGCTCGTCGCCCTGCTCGTCCTTGCGGATCTTCCCGGGCGCGACGCGCTCCGGCCGGTAGTCGGCGACCGCCGCGGCCATGACGACGACGTCGGCCTCGCTCGCCTCGGCGCGCATGCGCTCGGCGAGCTCCGCGGCCGTCTCGACGTGCTCGACGCGCACGCGCGCGGGGGCGGGCACCTCGAGGTGCGCGGCGACGAGCACGACGTCCGCTCCGCGCTGCGCTGCGGCCTCGGCGATCGCGACGCCCTGCCGGCCGCTCGACCGGTTGCCGAGGTAGCGCACGGGGTCGAGCGGCTCGCGCGTGCCGCCCGCGCTCACGACGACGCGGCGTCCGCGCAGGTCCTGCGGCCGCACGGCAGCGAGCGCCGCCGCGACGATCTCCTCCGGCTCGGCCATGCGCCCGGGGCCCGAGTCGGATCCCGTGAGGCGACCGCTCGCGGGGCCGACGACCGTCGCGCCACGCTCGCGCAGGAGCGCGACGCTCGCCTGCGTCGCGGGGTGCCGCCACATCTCCGTGTGCATGGCGGGCGCGACGACGAGGGGGGCGCGCGAGGCGAGGATCGTCGTGCCGAGCAGGTCGTCGGCGAGGCCCGAGGCGAGCTTCGCGAGGGTGTGCGCGGTCGCGGGCGCGACGACGACGAGGTCCGCGCGCTGGCCGAGCGCGACGTGCCGCACCTCGGCGACGCCGTCGTAGAGGTCGGCCGTCACGGGGTTGCGGCTGATCGCCTCGAGCGTCGGGGCGCCGATGAAGCGCAGCGCCGCCTCGGTCGGCACGACGTGCACGTCGTGGCCCGCGAGCACGAGCGCGCGCACGACCCCGACTGCCTTGTACGCCGCGATGCCGCCGGAGATCCCGACGACGACGGTGAGCGCGCCGCGATCCCCGGCCTCGAGGTCCGCCACGGCGGCCGGGCTACTCGGAGAGCGGCTTGAGGACGAGCTTGTCCTCGTTGATCTCGCGCAGCGCGACCGAGAGCGGCTTGTCGTCGATCGTCGAGTCGACGAGCGGGCCGACGTTGTCGAAGAGCGAGCCCTCGTGGAGGTCCGCGTAGTAGTCGTTGATCTGGCGCGCGCGCTTGGACGCGAAGATCACGAGCGCGTACTTCGACTCCACCTTGGTGAGGAGCTCGTCGATGGGCGGGTCGATGATGCCCGACTGACGGTTGGCCATGGGGTACTCCTTGGGATGAGGATCACGCGGGCGCGCGGTCGGCGCGGGTCGCGCCGGGCACTGCCAACAATTCTACGACCTGGGCGGCGGCGGACCCGACGTCCGAGTTGACGATCTTCACGTCGAACTCGTCCTGCGCCGCGAGCTCGACCTTCGCGGTCTCGAGCCGCCGCGCCTGCTCGACGGGCGACTCCGTGCCGCGGCCGACGAGGCGGCGCACGAGCTCCTCCCACGACGGCGGCAGCAGGAAGACGAGCAGCGCGTCGGGCATCGAGCGGCGCACGGCGCGCGCACCCTGCAGGTCGATCTCGAGCAGGACGCTGCGGCCGGAGGCGAGCGCGGCCTCGATGGGCGCGCGCAGCGTGCCGTAGCGGTAGGCGTTGTGCACGGTCGCCCACTCGAGGAACTCCCCCGCCTCGACACGGCGCGTGAACTCCTCGTCGCTCAGGAAGTGGTAGTGCACGCCGTCGACCTCGCCCGGCCGCGGCGGCCGCGTCGTCGCCGAGACGCTCAGGAGCACCTCGGGGTAGTGCTCGCGGATGTACTGGGAGACGGTGCCCTTGCCGACGGCCGTCGGGCCGGCGAGCACGACGAGGCGGCTGCGCGGCTTGCCGCGTCCCTCGCGCTGCACGAGGAAGGAGCGCAAGCGGGCGCGCTGCCGCGACCCGAGGCCCGCGACCTTCTTCGAGTCCGCGATGTCGAGCTCGCGCATGATGCGCTGGGTGCGCACGGGTCCCAGGCTCGGGATGCTCGCGAGCAGCTCGCGCACGCGCATGCCGCCCTCCGCGGAGGCGGGGTCCGCCCACCCTGCCTCGAGCACGTCGAGCGCCGTCCGCCGGCGCCGGCGCACGGCGTCCTTGACCTCGGCGCGCGCGCGCCGGGCAGCGATCGCGGCGCGCGCGGCGGCGGCGCGGTCGACGTCGGGCGGGCTCACGCGAGGCACGCCGCGGCCTCCTGCGCATGGCGGCGGACGGCCGCGGCGAGCTCGCCCGGCCCGGCCTCGAGGATGCTGCGCGAGGCGGCGACGAGCACGCCGGACGCGGCGGGGCCGAAGAGCCGCGGCAGGTCGGCGACCTCGGCGCCCTGGTGGCCGAAGCCGGGGGCGAGCACGGGGATGCCGACGAGGTCCTCGGGCTCGATGCCGTAGTCGGCGAGCGTGACGGTCGCGCCGACGACGACGCCGAGCGAGCCCAGCGTCGCTCCGTGCCCGCTCAAGGGCGCGGGCTCGAGCCTCCGGAGGTCCGCGAGCACGGCCGCGGCGACGCTCGCGTCCCCGCGTGCCGGTCGGGCGCGCTGCACGAGCGAGGCCTCGGGGTTGGAGGTCGCGGCGAGCACGAACGCGCCCTTGCCGTGCGCGAGCGCGAGGCGCACGGGCTCGGCGAGGGCGCCGACGCCGAGGTAGGGCGAGAGGGTCACGGCGTCCGACTCGAGCGGCGAGCCCGGCGTGAGCCACGCCTCGCCGTACGCCGCGACGGTCGAGCCGACGTCGCCGCGCTTGGCGTCGGCAAGCACGAGCAGGCCCGCAGCGCGCGCGTCCGCGAGCACCGCCTCGAGCGCCGCGTACCCGGCGGACCCGTGCCGCTCGAAGAAGGCGACCTGCGGCTTGACGGCCGCGGCGACGCCCGCGCACGCGGCGACGACGCGACGGCCGAGCTCCTCGAGGCCGCGCGCGTCGTCGGCGAGCCCCCACGCGCGCAGGAGGTAGGGGTGCGGGTCGATCCCCACGCACAGCGGACCGCGCTCGGCGAGCGCGGCCGCGAGCCGCGCCCCGAAGGGCACGAGCGTCATCCGGCCACCTGCTCCGCTCCCGCCTCCATCGCCGAGGCCGGCGCGACCGGCGGCTCGGGCGGCGCCGCGCGGCCCGCGCGCTGCGCGCGATCGCGCGCGTAGTCCTGCAGGCTGCGCACGCTCGGCGTGCCGCGCTCCGAGTCGAGGGACGCGACGGCGGCGGCGAGCTGCGCCATCGTCGTGAAGAGCGGCTTGTCGGCGGCGATCGTCGCGGTGCGGATCTCGACGCCGTCGACGCGCGCGCTGCGGCCGCTCGGCGTGTTGATGACCATGTCCACCTGCCCCGAGTTGATGAGGTCGACGATCGAGGGGTTGTCGAGACCCGACTCCGGACCGCCCCCGCCCACGGGCTGGCCCTGGAAGTACTTGCGCACGACGGCCGCCTCGATGCCGTTGCGCGCGAGCACCTCGGCCGTGCCCTCCGTCGCGAGGATCCGGAAGCCGAGCTGCTGCAGGCGCAGCACGGGCAGCACGATCGCGCGCTTGTCCCGGTCGGCGACGGAGACGAAGACCGAGCCGGAGGCGGGCAGCCCGCCGTAGGCGGCGTCCTGGCTCTTCGCGAACGCGCGCGGGAAGGTGCGGTCGATGCCCATGACCTCGCCCGTCGAGCGCATCTCCGGGCCGAGCACCGAGTCGACGACGTGGCCTTCGCGCGTGCGGAAGCGCTTGAACGGCAGCACGGCCTCCTTGACGGCGACGGGCGCGTCGGCGGGCACGGTGAAGCCGTCCTCCGCGGGAAGGATCCCCTCGTCGACGAGCGAGCGGATGGAGCGGCCGACGAGCACGAGCGACGCGGCCTTCGCGAGCGGGATTCCGAGCGCCTTCGAGACGAACGGCACCGTGCGCGAGGCGCGCGGGTTCGCCTCGAGCACGTACAGCACGCCCGCGGCGATCGCGAACTGCACGTTGAGCAGGCCGCGCACGCCCACGCCCAGGGCGATCGCCTCCGTCGCCTCGCGCACGCGCTCGAGGACCTCGTGCCCGAGCGTCACGGGCGGGAGCGTGCACGCGGAGTCACCCGAGTGCACGCCAGCCTCCTCGATGTGCTCCATGATGCCGCCGATGTAGAGCTCGCTGCCGTCGTAGAGGGCGTCGACGTCGATCTCGATCGCGTCGTCGAGGAAGCGGTCGACGAGCAGCGGCTGACCGGGGCCGATGATCGCCTGGTCGCGCACGCGCTCGAAGTAGTCGGCGAGCGACTCGGAGTCGTAGACGATCTCCATGCCCCGGCCACCGAGCACATAGCTCGGGCGCACGAGCACGGGATAGCCGATCTCCTCGGCGACCTCGATCGCCGACTCGACGTCGACCGCCGTGCCGTTGCGCGGCGCGGTGAGGCCGGCCTCGGCGAGGATGCTCGCGAAGAGCCCGCGCTCCTCGGCGAGGTCGATCGCCCACGGCGACGTGCCGAGGATGGGGATGCCCGCCGACTCGATGCCCTGTGCGAGCCCGAGCGCGGTCTGCCCGCCGAGCTGCACGACGACGCCGACGAGCTCGCCGGCCGCCGACTCCGCGGCGATGACCTCGAGCACGTCCTCGAGCGTGAGCGGCTCGAAGTAGAGCCGGTCGCTCGTGTCGTAATCGGTCGACACCGTCTCGGGGTTGCAGTTGACCATGATCGTCTCGTAGCCGGCGTCGCGGAGCACGAAGCTCGCGTGCACGCAGGAGTAGTCGAACTCGATGCCCTGCCCGATCCGGTTCGGCCCGGAGCCGATGATGACGACCTTCCGCCGGGCCGAGGGCACGACCTCGGTCTCTTCGTCGTAGGACGAGTAATAGTAGGGGGTGGTGGCCGCGAATTCGGCCGCGCAGGTGTCCACGGTCTTGAAGACCGGACGGATGCCGAGCCGATGACGCAAGGTCCGCACGCCGTCCTCGGCGGCAAGTTCGGGACGCAGCGCCGCGATCTGGCGGTCCGACAGCCCGTGGCGCTTTCCCTTGCGCAGCAGGGCTTCGGTGAGCGTCGGGGCCTCACGCACCTCGTTGCCGACCTC
>JAATFA010000128.1 GCA_015655445.1 Actinomycetales bacterium
GAGAACTTGAAGCCCTTCGTGTAGTCGAACTTCTCGACCGCGCGGATGAGGCCGAGGTTGCCCTCCTGGATGAGGTCGAGGAACTGCATGCCGCGGCCCGTGTAGCGCTTGGCGAGCGAGACGACGAGGCGCAGGTTCGCCCCCAGCAGGTGGCTCTTGGCACGCTGGCCGTCCTTCGCGACCCATGCGAGCTCGCGGCCGAGCTGCGACCGCTTCTCCTGCTCGCTCATGTGGGAGAGCTTCTCCTCGGCGAAGAGGCCCGCCTCGATGCGCATCGCGAGCTCGACCTCCTCGGCTGCGTTGAGCAAGGGGACCTTGCCGATCTGCTTGAGGTAGTCCTTGACCGGGTCGGCCGTCGCGCCCGTGATCGTCGTGGAGTAGACGGGGACCTCGTCCTCATCGTCGTCCACGAGCGAGAGCCGGAGGGCGCCGCTCGGGAGCTCTTCGTCCTCCGCCTCGGCCTTCGTCTCCTCCTCGTCGTCGGAGTCGTCCTCGCTCGCGGGGGCGTCCGCCTCCTCCGGCCCCGTGGTCTCGGTCTCCTCGTCGGCGGTCTCGGTGTCCGTCTCCTCGTCGACGTCTGCGACGACGGCGTCGTCGTCGAGCACGACGTCGTCGATCTCCTCGAGGTCCGCCTCGCCGTCCGCGTCCACGTCGACGGTCGTCGAGGACGCCTTCGCCCCCGATGTCTTCGCGCGCGGAGCGCGCTTGGCCTCGACCGTCTTCGCGGGGCTCTTCTTCGCGGCCGGCCGGCCGCGCTTCGGGGTCTCGGTCTCGGCAGTCGCGGACAGGTTCTCGGCGCTCGTCGTCGTTGACGTAGCCGAGGTCGTGCGTGTCGCCATCTCACACCTCTCCGGAAGTCTTCGGGCATTACTAAGACCCATGTCAAGTCCGCACCCCACGGCACCCGAGAGGGATGCGACGGGACGACGGACCGACCGGGTCTCGATTGTCAATTATGACACGGATGCGGCGCGCTCCCGGACGCCGTCACCCGTGGCGGTGCTTCCACCGCCTGTTCAGTGCAACCCAGATGGGCGCCACTTCTATTCCCTCCTCCTCGTGCAACCGCCGTCGCGTGCGCCGTCGCGCGTCGAGCAGGAACACGACGCCGACGCCGATGACGACGTACTGCACGAGGAAGGCGATGCGGAAGTGCGCGAGGCTGTAGAGCTCGGCGGGGGCGTGGCCTCCCCCGCTCATCCGGTCGAGCACGTCGAGCACGAGCCCGATGAGGAACATCATGACGAACGACGCGAGGAATCCGCCCACGTTGACGACGCCGTTGGCCGAGCCGAGGCTGCGCAGCGGGTTGAATGTGCGCGCGAAGTCGAAGCCGACGAGGGACCCGGGACCGCCGACGCCCATGACGACGAGCAGAAGGACGACGACCCACGCCGGCGGGGGCCCGGGCCACGCGAGCACGAGGGTCTCCGCGATCGCCATCGCGACGACGATCCCGAGCACGATGTTGCTGCGTCGCAGCGGGTGACGCGCCGTGAGCAGGCCGAGCACGGGCCCGAAGACGACGCCGCTGCCGACGATGGCCATGAGGCCCGCGGAGGCGCCCGTCGGCCCCCAGCCGAGCGCGACCGAGAGGAAGGGGAAGCCCCACAGGAGGCTGAAGACCGTGCCCGGCGACTGCGTGACGTAGTGCGACCAGAAGCCGAGCTGCGTGCCCGGGCGGGCGAGGCTGTCGCGCAGGCGCACGATGACGGGCGTGGAGCCCGTGAGGGGTGCCGTCGTGCCGTTGGAGACGAGCACGAGCACGGCGACGAGCGCGGCCGCGCTCACTCCCGCCGCGCTCGCGTACGCCGTCGTCCAGCCGGCCGCGTGCAGCACGATCGCGAACGGCACGGCCGAGAGCACTTGGCCGAGCTGGCCGACCGTCCCCGTCCACTGCGAGACCTGCGGCAGGAGGCGACCGCCGAACCACGAGGGCAGCAGGCGCATGACGGAGATGAAGGTGAGCGCGTCCCCCGCACCGACGAGGATCCGGCCGCCGATCGCGAGCCCGATGTCGGGGGCGAGCGCGAGCGCGAGCTGCCCGAGCACCATGAGCGCCGCCCCGGCCGCGATCGGCAGCTTCGGGCCGACGCGGTCGAGGAGCATGCCCACGGGAACCTGGAGCGTCGCGTAGACGATGAGCTGCACGACGGTGAGCGTCGAGAGCGTCGTCGCGGAGATGCCGAACCGGTCGGTCGCCTCGACGCCCGAGACTCCGAGTGTCGTCCGCTGGAGCACGGCGACGAGATACGCGGACAGGGCGGCGGCGTACACGATCCAGGCGCGCCGCGAGCTCACCTCGCCAGCTTAGGAGGAGCATGGGTGCACGCCGCGTCTCGTCCCTCGGGCGGTTCCGCGCCGCGCCCGGCGCGGGCGCGTCAGGACGCCCCGGGATCCGTCAGAGGCCCTGCTCGGCGTCGCGGTCGTCGTCGCGGCGGCCGGCGAGGAACTTCTCGAGCTCGGCCGCGATGTCGTCGGCCGTCGGGAGGCTCCCGTGCACGTCGGTGAGCGGCGAGCGCACGGGGTTGTCCTCCATGTAGGTGTCGTGACGCTCCTCGAGCGTGCCCACGAGCCGGGCGAGCTCGGGGTTGTTCTCGACCTGGTCGTCCACGCGCGCGACGAACTCGCGCCCCTCCTCCCGCAAGCGGTCGGTGGGGAAGATGAGGCTCGTCGCGGCGCTCACGCTCTCGAGCGCGCTGAGCGCGGCCACGGGGTACTCGGTGTCGGCCAGATAGTGCGGCACGAGCAGCACGAAGCCGGTCGTCGGGTGGCCCAGCTCCTGCAGGCGGTACTCCACGAGGTGCAGCGCGTTCGCGGGCGCCTGCGTGCGCGGGCGCCACACCGAGAAGCCGTCGATGAGCTCACGGCGGTTGCCGCTCACGGTCACGCTCAGCGGACGCGTGTGCGGCACGGGCATGGGGATCGCGTGCACCCACGTCGTCGACGCGACGCGGTACTTCTCGATGAGCTGGAGAACCGCGGCGGAGAACCGCTCCCACTGGAAGTCGGGCTCGTAACCGCTCAGGAAGAGGAACGGATGGCCGAGCTCGTCCTTCATGAGGTAGAGCTTGAGCTCGGCGGGCCGGAAATCGGTGAGGTGGTCGCCGTCGAACGTGATGACGGGACGACGCGCTCGGTAGTCGAGGAGGGCGTCGCTGTCGAAGGACGCGACGACGCGGTGATCGAGCGTCTCGAGGAGGTACGCGCCGAGCTGGCTCACCGCGGCTCCCGCGTCGGCGAAGCCCGTGAGCCCCGCGACGAGGTGCAGGCCCCGCGGCACGTCGCCGACCTCCTGGTTGAGGTCGTACAGACCGGCCGGATCTCGCATTCCTTCATATTAAGCCGACCCCCTCCTCAGGTGCTCGACGCGGCGCCTCGGACGTGAAGCTGACAGCGAACAGCACGGGCCGGCGGGCGCGGCGCACGGCCGGTCGGCGATCGCAGGCGGGACGGGCCGGTGGTCGCGCGGCCGACGCGCGCGTCGAGGCGCGAGCGTCGCGCCGTCTAGCATGGCGACCATGTCCGTCCCCGACCTCGCCACGACCTTCTCCGCCCCTGTGTCCCTCGACGTCGACGTGCTCGTCGTCGGCGTGCTCGCAGGAGAGGGCGGGCCGGTGCCCGCGCCCGGATCGCCCGATCTCGGCGCGCTCGCGTCCGCCTTCCGCGCACTCGGCGTCACGGGCGCGCAGGACGAGGTGAGGCGCGTGCCCGCGCCGGAGGGCTTCGCGGCCCCCGTGCTCGCGCTCGTCGGTCTCGGGGACTCCGTGACCCCCGACGCCGTGCGGTACGCGGCCGGATCGGCGAGCCGCCAGCTCGCGGGCACGCGCTCGCTCGGCGTCGCCCTCCCCGCAGACTCGGACGAGCTCGTGCTCGCGGCACTCGAAGGCGCGGCGCTCGGCGCCTACGCGTTCACCGCGTACCGCTCCACGCCGCCGTCGAACGGTCCCGTCGAGCGCGTCGTCGTGTGCGCCGACTCCGCCGACGAGTCGCTCGTCGCGCGGGCGTCGGCGACCGCGGAGGCCGTCTCGATCGTGCGCGACCTCGTGCACATGCCGCCCAACGACCTCTATCCGGAGGAGTTCGCGCGTCGTGTCGGCGAGCTCGCCGAGGGACTCCCGCTCGCCGTCGAGGTGCTTGACGAGCACGCGCTCGCGGAGGGCGGCTACGGCGGCATCCTCGGCGTCGGCCGCGGGTCGGTGCGGCCCCCGCGGCTCGTCGTCGTGCGGTACGCGCCCGAGGGCGCCGAGCGGCACCTCTCTCTCGTCGGCAAGGGCATCACGTTCGACAGCGGCGGCCTCTCGCTCAAGCCCGCGGCGTCCATGGTCGGCATGAAGTACGACATGACGGGGGCGGCGACGGCGCTCGCGGTCGTCCTCGCGGCCGCGCGACTCGGCATCCGCACGCGGGTGACGGCCCGGCTGTGCCTCGCCGAGAACATGCCGTCGGGCAGTGCGATGCGGCCGAACGACGTCATCACCGTGCGCGGCGGCGCGACCGTCGAGGTGCTCAACACCGACGCCGAGGGCCGCCTCGTGCTCGCCGACGGTCTCGCCGACGCGAGCGCCGAGCTCCCCGACGCCCTCGTCGACATCGCGACCCTCACGGGCGCGGCGCGCGTCGCGCTCGGCAACCGCTACACGGGCGTGATGGGCGAGGAGGAGCTCGTGCGCCGCGTCGTCGACCTCGCGACGTCGGTCGGCGAGAGCATGTGGCCCATGCCGCTGCCCGGCGAGCTGCGCGCCGTGATCTCCTCGGAGGTCGCGGACATCGCCAACGCACGACCGGGCAACACCGCGGCGGGCATGCTGCTCGCGGCCGTGTTCCTGCGCGAGTTCGTCGGCACGGGCCCGTCGGGCGCGCGCGTCCCGTGGGCGCACCTCGACATCGCGGGCCCCGCGAACAACGACGGGGCGCCCTACGGCTGGGTCGGCAAGGGGTCCACGGGGGTCGCGGTCCGCACCCTGGTCGCGCTGGCCGGGGAGCTTTCGCGCCCGTAGTAAGGTCGATACGGCAAGAGATCTTGCCCTCAATCCGGACCCTCCGCTCACCCCCGCGGAGCGGTCCTGCGCACTGAGATCCGGACGCACGAGGGAGTTGCTGGGTGCCTGAGCAGAATGTTGACCTGGTCGTTCTCGGCGGAGGCAGCGGTGGCTACGCGGCGGCGTTGCGAGCGAGCGAGCTGGGCATGAGCGTCGCCCTCGTCGAGAAGAACAAGGTCGGCGGCACGTGTCTGCACATCGGCTGCATCCCGACCAAGGCGCTCCTGCACTCGGCCGAGGTCGCCGACGCCGCTCGCGAGTCCGCGCGATTCGGGGTGCAGGCGACGTTCTCGGGCATCGACATCCAGGCCGTGCACGCGTATCGCGAGAGCATCGTCTCGAGCAAGTACCGCGGGCTGCAGGGCCTGCTCAAGGCCCGCAAGGTCACGACCGTCGAGGGCGCCGGCCGTCTTGTCTCCCCCACGACCGTGCAGGTCGGTGACGACCTCGTGACGGGACGCAACGTCGTGCTCGCGACGGGATCCTACTCGCGCACGCTCCCGGGCCTCGAGATCGGGGGCCGCGTCATCACGTCGGAGCACGCGCTCGCGCTCGACTTCGTGCCGCGTCGCGTGGCCGTGCTCGGTGGCGGTGTCATCGGCGTCGAGTTCTCGAGCCTGTGGCGCAGCTGGGGCGCAGAGGTGACGATCATCGAGGCGCTCCCGCACCTCGTGCCGAACGAGGACGAGTCGGTGAGCAAGCAGTTCGAGCGCGCCTTCCGTCGCCGTGGCATCGACTTCAAGCTCGGCGTGCGCTTCTCGGGCGTGACGCAGGACGAGAACGGCGTCGTCGTGACGCTTGAGTCCGGCGAGACCGTGGAGGCCGACATCCTGCTCGTGGCCGTCGGGCGCGGCCCGGTGACCGCGGGCCTCGGCTTCGAGGAGGTGGGCGTCGCGATGGATCGCGGCTTCGTCCTCACGAACGAGCGGCTTGCGACGAGCGTGCCCGGCGTCTACGCCGTCGGCGACATCGTCCCGGGCCTCCAGCTCGCGCACCGCGGCTTCCAGCAGGGCATCTTCGTGGCCGAGGAGATCGCGGGGCTCAAGCCGATCGTGATCGAGGACGCCTTCATCCCCAAGGTCACCTACTCCGACCCCGAGGTCGCCTCGATCGGCCTCACGGAGGCGAAGGCGATCGAGAAGTACGGAGCGGACCAGGTCGCGACGTACGACTACAACCTCGCGGGCAACGGCAAGGCGCACATCCTCGAGACGGCGGGCTCGGTGAAGGTCGTGCGCGTCGTGGACGGCCCGGTCGTGGGCGTCCACATGATCGGCGCGCGCGTCGGCGACCTCGTGGGCGAGGCGCAGCTCGTCGTCAACTGGGAGGCGTACCCCGAGGACATCGCTCCTCTCATCCACGCGCACCCGACGCTCGACGAGTCGATGGGCGAAGCGTTCCTGGCGCTGGCCGGGAAGCCGCTGCACGCGATGTGACCGCGCACGCGATGTGCGCGCCGGGACCGGAAAACTAAGCTGAGACACACACGGCACCAAGAGGAGCATCCCTGATGAGCGAATCGGTCAACCTCCCGGCACTCGGCGAGAGTGTCACCGAGGGGACGGTGACCCGCTGGCTGAAGAAGGTGGGCGACCGCGTCGAGGTCGACGAGCCTCTGCTCGAGGTCTCGACCGACAAGGTCGACACCGAGATCCCCTCCCCCGTCGCCGGCGTCGTCGAGGAGATCCTCGTCGCCGAGGACGAGACCGTCGAGGTGGGCGCAACGCTCGCGCTCATCGGGGACGGCTCCGGCGCGGGCGCCGCGGAGGCTGCACCCGCGCCGCAGGAGCCCGCCCAGCAGGAGGCCGCCCAGCAGGACGCCGCCCAGCAGCCCGCTCCCCCTGCTCCCGAGCCCGCCCCGGCGGCCGCTTCCGTGCCCGCGCCTGCCGCGGAGCCCGCGCCGACTCCCGCTCCCGAGTCGGTCGAGGTGCCGTCGGACGAGGCGCCCGCTCCCGCCGAGAACGCCCCGCAGGTGGTGCCGCCGGCGCCCGCTCCCGCCGTCGACGCGCCGCCCGCCCAGCAGGCTCCCGCCGCACCGTCCGCTCCTGCGCCTGTTGGTGCCGCTCCTCAGCCCGCGCCTGCAGCGGCACCGCAGGCCGCTCCGGTGCCGGCACCGCAGGCCGTTCCGGAACCCGCCTCCGCCTCCGAGACGTCCGCGGGCTCGAACGCCGGGTACGTGACCCCCATCGTGCGCAAGCTCGCGCACGAGCGCGGCGTCGACCTGTCGACCGTCACGGGCACGGGCGTCGGCGGCCGCATCCGCAAGCAGGATGTGCTCGAGGCCGCTGCCGCGCCCGCGTCGACCGGCTCCGCGCCTGCCGCCCAGGCTCGCGCCGTGCTCGAGGACTCCCCCCTCCGCGGCACGACCGTGCAGATGTCGCGCCTGCGCAAGATCATCGCCGAGCGCGCGGTCGCGTCGATGCAGTCCACGGCGCAGCTCACGAGCGTCGTCGAGGTCGACGTGACGAAGGTCGCGACGCTCCGTGACCGCGTCAAGGGTGAGTTCCAGCAGAAGACGGGCACGAAGCTCTCGTTCCTCCCGTTCTTCGCGAAGGCGGCCGTGGAGGCGCTGCGCGCCTACCCGGTCATCAACGCGACGGTCGAGGGGGACTCGATCGTCTACCCCGACACCGAGAACCTCAGCATCGCGGTGGACACCGAGCGCGGCCTGCTCACGCCCGTCGTGCGCGATGCCTCGAGCCTGTCGATAGCCCAGCTCGCGCAGCAGATCGCGGACCTCGCGGCACGCACCCGGGACAACAAGCTCAAGCCCGACGAGCTCGCCGGCGGGACCTTCACGCTCACGAACACGGGGTCCCGGGGCGCGCTCTTCGACACCCCCGTGGTGTTCCTGCCGCAGGTCGCTATCCTCGGCACGGGGACGGTCGTCAAGCGGCCCGTCGTCGTGTCGGTCGACGGCTCCGAGGCGATCGCTGTGCGCTCGATGGTCTACCTTGCGCTGAGCTACGACCACCGCATCGTCGACGGCGCGGACGCCGCGCGCTTCCTCGTCGCGGTGAAGAGCCGTCTCGAGGAGGGCGCGTTCGAGGCGGACCTCGGGATCTGATCCCCCGCGGGAGCGACGCTCTCGCGCGGCGCCTCATCGGTCGCTTCCCTCGTCCGCCTCGCGACCCGTCGCCGCCGTCGTGCCGTCGGTGCTCAGGATGTCCCTGATGCGCCACCCCCCGGGTGTGCGCACGAGCAGGGCGGACGACGTCGACGGCTCCGCCGCGAGCAGGGCGATGCCGCCGAGGGACTGCACGAGCCGAGGCGGGGTCCCGGGAAGCGGTCGCCACGCGTCCCGATCGCCCGCGCGTTCGGATCCGATCGCGCGCGTGTCGGCGGCGAGAGCGGGCGATCCGGCCTCGTCCACGTCGTCGAGACAGCCGGTCGGGAGTTGCCGGCGGCACTCCTCCCTCGCGCGCACGAGGGCGACGAAGGCGTCGACCGGGCTCTGCTGCGCGCCGCCGCCGTCCCCGCTGTCGGCCGTGGGCCCGTCGGCTGTCGGGCCGTCGGCGTGCTCGCCACCGGCGTCCGGGGCCTGCGGGTCCGCGCTCGCGGCCGAGCGAGCACCGGCGGTGCTCGCGGGGCTCGCGGACGACCGCACGGCGGTGCCGCCTCCACGCGCCGCGCCGGGCATCGAGGCCTCGAGCGGGGACCGGGGAAGCAGGGCGACGAGCGCGACGCCGGCGAGAGCGACCGCGGCGACGACAGCGAGCACACGGAACGGGCTGCGCACACGCGCGGTCCCCGCATGCGATCGCCCGGCCCCCGACCCGTCGCCCCGCGGGAGGTCCCCGCTGACCGCTCGTGCGTCCGACTCGCGCGGCGCCGACCCAAGCCGGACGGATACGGGCAGGGTCGACTCGGGAGCACGCGCCTCGCGCCCTTCCTCCTCCCGCCGAGGATCGAGGGCCGACGCGATGCGCTCGACGACACCGCGCGCCGCGTCCGCGCCGAGCCACTCCGCGAGACCCATCCGCTCGGCAAGGCGCGTCGTGAGCCGTGCGGCGGTGCGGCGCGCGAGCGCCGCCGGCCGCGCGTGCCGCTCCTCGCGGCCGCCCGCATCCGGCCGCCCCGCCTCGAGCGGGGCGCGCAGAGGCACGAGCCGTGGGATCCCGTCGTGCGCCTCCTGCGGACCGTGCACGGGCTCCCCGGGGGCGAGCGCGAAGATGCGGCGCTCGAGCTCGCGCGGATCGACCCCGTCCGCGGCCGCGAGCTCGTCGCGCAATCGGGCGGCCGCGTCGTCGTCGACGTGCGCGAGCACGACCGACGCGAGCCGCCGCAGCGCACGCCGATCGGCCGCGAGCTCGACCGCCTCGAGCTCGGCGGGCGTCGGATCGGGCGGCGTGAGGGTCGCGCGCCCGAAGCACGTGAGCACGGGAGCGCCCCACTCGTCGAACAGCACGGACTCCAGGTCGAGCGCGCCGTGCGCGACGCCCGCACCATGGCAGCGGGCGAGCGCGAGCGCGACCGGCGCGAGGATCGTCACGGCCTCGCCTGTGCCGAGCCTCGCGCGCCGTGACAGGAGCGCCCCGAGCGAGAGGCCGCCGATCGCGCCCCCGCCGAGGCGCTCGAGCACGAGAACGGGAGCGCCGTCCGGGCCCTCGCCGACGTCCAGCAGGCGCACGACGTGTGGTCCCGCGGCACGCGCGAGCGCCTCCGCCTCGGCCGCGATCGCGGCAGGCGTGCCATCTCGGTAGACCTTGAGCGCGACCGTCTCCTCACCGTCGAGCGCGCGCGCGAGGAGCACGTCCGCGTTCTCGCCGACCGCGAGCAGGCGCACGACGCGATGGCCCGCGATCACGCGCTCGCCGCCGTGCCCTCCGCTCGGTTCCATGCCTCCGAGCCTGCCCGGGTGGCCCGTGCGCGGACGCGTCCGCGAGCAGTTCGGGGATCGTCGTGCGGTCATCCGGCATGTGGAGGAGCTGAGCATCCCCGCGGCTATCCTGGAGGACATGGCACGCACGACCGAGTCCACATCCGAGCCGGGGCGTCTCCGCCAGATGTGGCAGGTCTTCCAGATGACCCGCCGCTACGACAAGCTCGCGATCTGGCTTCTCGCGATCGCCTTCGTCGTGCCCGTCGTGCTCGGCATCGTCCTCGCGCGCGTGCTCTCCGGCGACAACGTCTTCGGGCTCGTCCTCTATATAGTCGCGGGCGTCGCCGCGGGTGTGCTCGCCTTCCTCATCGTCCTCGGCCGCCGAGCGGAGCGCGCGGCGTACACGCAGATCAGCGGCACGCCCGGAGCGGTGGGGACCGTGCTCAAGAACTCCCTGCGCCGGGGCTGGCGCGCGAGCGAGATGCCCGTGCAGGTGAGCCCGCGCACGCAGGACGCTGTCTATCGCGCGGTGGGCAGGCCGGGGGTCGTGCTCATCGGGGAAGGGCCACGCGCGCGCACCCAGCGCATGATCGAGGAGGAGCGCCGCACGGTCGCCCGCATGCTGCCCACCGTGCCCGTGCACGTGCTGCACGTGGGGCCGGACGAGGACGCTGTGCCGCTCTACCGTCTCGCCCGCCGCATGAACGGCTTCAAGCCCGCGATCAACAAGGCGGAGGTGCTCGCCGTGTCGAACCGCCTGTCGTCCCTCGGCCGCAACGGGCTCCCCATCCCCAAGGGCGTCGACCCCACGCGCGTGCGCGCGCCGCGCCCCCGCTGACCCCCCACCCACCCACGATGCGCCGGCGTGTCTGGCGTGGGAGGCCGGAATTCCGGGCGCGCACGCCAGACACGCCGGCGCGA
>JAATFA010000146.1 GCA_015655445.1 Actinomycetales bacterium
AGAGCGGCGAGCCCACCAGCTTCACGACGGAGAGCACTCCGAGCGAGGCGCCGAAGGCTCCGCGCGCAATCCTCAACGTTCCCGGTGCGGAAGTTGGGCGTCGCAAGGAGGCGATCGCACGCGTGCGCATCGTTCCGGGCGGCGACACCTTCACGGTGAACGGCCGTCAGCTCGAGGAGTACTTCCCGAACAAGCTGCACCAGCAGCTCATCAACGACCCGTTCAAGGTTCTCGACCTGCTCGGCTCATACAGCGTGATCGCCAAGATCACGGGCGGCGGCCCCTCCGGCCAGGCGGGCGCCCTGCGCCTCGGCATCGCGCGCGCGCTCAACGAGATCGACGCGGAGAACAACCGCGCGGGCCTCAAGAAGGCGGGCTTCCTCAGCCGTGACGCACGCGTGAAGGAGCGCAAGAAGGCCGGCCTCAAGAAGGCGCGCAAGGCCCCGCAGTACTCGAAGCGCTGACGGGAGCTCCTTCGGGAGTTCGCTCCATGTCTCGACTGTTCGGAACGGACGGCGTCCGCGGGCTCGCCAATCGCGACCTCACCGCCGACCTCGCCCTCGGGCTCGCCCAGGCGAGCGCCGTCGTGCTCACGCGGGGGCGGGCCGCGGAGGCGCGGCGCGCCGCCGGCCGCCGACCGGTCGCGGTCGTCGCGCGCGACCCGCGCATCTCCGGCGAGTTCCTCACCGCGGCGGTCTCGGCGGGCCTCGCGAGCTCCGGCGTCGACGTGCTCGACGCGGGGGTCATCCCGACGCCCGCGACCGCGTTCCTCGTCGCCGACAGCGGCGCCGACTTCGGGGTCATGGTCTCGGCGTCGCACAACCCGGCCCCCGACAACGGCATCAAGTTCTTCGCGTCGGGCGGCACGAAGCTCCCGGACGTCGTCGAGGACCGCATCGAGGCGGCGCTCGCCGCGCCGCACCTGACCCCGACGGGCGGGGACGTCGGTCGCATCCGCCGTTTCGCGGACGCCGAGGACCGCTACGTCGTGCACCTCCTGGGCACGCTGCGCACGCGCCTCGACGGGCTTCACGTCGTCATCGACTGCGCCCACGGTGCCGCGGCGGGCATCTCGCCGCAGGTCTTCACGGATGCGGGCGCGCGCGTGACCGTCATCGGCGCCGACCCGGACGGCCTCAACATCAACGACGGGGTCGGATCCACGCACCTGGAGAGCCTCGCCGCGACCGTCGTGCGCGTCGGCGCGGACCTCGGGATCGCCCACGACGGCGACGCGGACCGCTGCCTCGCGGTCGACGCGACCGGCGCGGTCGTCGACGGGGACCAGATCATGGCGATCCTCGCCCTCGCGCTCGCCGATCGTGGCGCGCTCGCGGAGCGCACGCTCGTCGCGACCGTGATGTCGAACCTCGGGCTGCGGCGGGCGATGGCCGAGCACGGCATCCGCGTGCTCGAGACGCGCGTGGGCGACCGGTACGTGCTCGAGGCGCTCACCGAGGGCGCGCTCTCGCTCGGCGGGGAGCAGTCCGGCCATGTCATCATGACCGAGCACGCGACGACGGGCGACGGCATCCTCACGGGGCTGCAGCTCGCCGCGCGCATGGCCGAGACGGGCCGGTCGCTCGCCGATCTCGCCTCCGTCATGACCGTGTACCCGCAAGTGCTCGTCAACGTGCGCGACGTCGACCATCTCGCGCTGCACGACGACACGCGCATCGCCGACGCCGTGCGCGAGGCGGAGGCCGAGCTCGGGGACAGCGGCCGCGTGCTCCTGCGGCCCTCGGGCACGGAGCCCATGGTGCGCGTCATGGTCGAGGCCGCCGATCAGTCGACGGCCGAGCGCATCGCCGAGCGCCTCGGCGACGTCGTGCGGGAGCGCCTCGCGCGCTGAGCACGCCGCGCGGCCCCTGCCGCCCGCTGCGGCCGCCGGGCGCGCCGCACGTCCCGCGCCGCAGCCCTTGCGCGCTGCACGCTGCGCGCTGCACGCCGCAGCCCCTGCGCGCCGAGGCGGTCCCGCGCGCGCTCAGATCTTGCGCAGCAGCACCGTCGTGACGGCGTGGTCGGGCCCCTTGCGCAGCACGATCGTCGCGCGCGAGCGCGTGGGCAGGATGTTCTCGACGAGGTTCGGCTCGTTGATCGACGACCAGATGGACCGCGCCCGCTCGCGCGCCTCCGTCTCGCTGAGCGAGGCGTAGCGGTGGAAGTAGGACTGCGGGTCGGCGAACGCGCCGCGCTGCAGGCGCAGGAACCGCTCCTCGTACCAGCGGGCGATGTCGCTCGTGCGGGCGTCGACGTAGATGGTGATGTCGAACAGGTCGCTCACGGCGAGGCCGTGCTGGCGCGTGGGCGGCTGCAGCACGTTGAGCCCCTCGACGATGAGCACGTCCGGGCGGTGCACGAGCACGCTGCGACCGGGCACGATGTCGTAGCTCAAGTGCGAGTAGACGGGGGCGGAAGCGACGTCGGCGCCGCCCTTGATCTGGCTCACGAAGCGCAGGAGCGCCCGCCGATCGTAGCTCTCCGGGAAGCCCTTGCGCTGCATGAGGCCGCGGCGTTCGAGCTCGGCGTTCGGATAGAGGAAGCCGTCCGTCGTGACGAGCTCGACGCGCGGGGTGTCCGGCCAGCGCGAGAGCAGCTCGCGCAGCAGGCGCGCCGTCGTCGACTTGCCGACCGCGACCGAGCCGGCGATCCCGACGACGAACGGCGTCGTCGTTCCGTCGACGCCGAGGAACGAGTTGCGCGCGCGATGCAGCGCGCGGGAGGACTCGACGTATAGCCCGAGCAGCCGGCTGAGCGGCTGGTAGACCTCGCGCACCTCGGTCGCGTCGAGCACGTCCCCGAGGCCGACGAGCGCCGCGAGCTCGTCCTCGGCGAGCGGCAGCGGGGTCTGCGGCGCGAGCGCCGCCCAGCGGGCCCGATCGATCTCGAGGAAGGGGGAGGCGTGGCCGTTGCCGGGCGCGTCTGACATCCCTCCGAGCGTACCGGCCGGCCGCCCGCGACCGCTCGTGGCCGTGTGGCGACGGGTGCCACGGCCGGATGCCGGGGACCGGCACCTAGAATCGAGCGCATGTGCGGCATCGTGGGCTACGTCGGCACCCGGGGGAGCACGGCCGTGCTCATGGGCGGCCTGCGGCGGCTCGAGTACCGCGGATACGACTCGGCCGGCCTCGCCGTGCTCGCCGACGACGGTCGGCTCGGCACGCGCAAGCGCGCCGGCAAGCTGCAGGCGCTCGCGGACGAGCTCGAGCGCCATCCCCTGCCCGACGGCGGCACGGGCATCGGGCACACGCGGTGGGCGACGCACGGCGGCCCCACCGACCGCAACGCCCACCCGCACCTCGGCGACGAGGGGCGGCTCGCGCTCATCCACAACGGCATCATCGAGAACTTCGCCGAGCTCAAGCGCGAGCTGCTCGCGGAGGGGGCCGAGTTCACGAGCGACACCGACACCGAGGTCGCCGCCATCCTCGCCGGGCGCGAGTACCGCGCCACGGGCGACCTCACGGAGGCCCTGCGCCGCGTGGTTCACCGCCTCGAGGGCGCCTTCACGCTCCTCGTCGTGCACGCCGAGCAGCCGGGCGTCGTGGTGGGGGCGCGCCGCAACTCGCCGCTCGTGATCGGCCTCGGGGAGGGGGAGAACTTCCTCGGGTCCGACGTCGCCGCCTTCGTGGAGCACACGCGCCGGGCGATGGAGATCGGGCAGGACCAGATCGTGACCATCCGTCCGGAGTCGGTCGTCGTCACCGACTTCGCGGGCGAGCCCGTCGAGGCGCGCGAATTCGAGGTCGCGTGGGACGCCTCCGCCGCCGAGAAGGGCGGATGGTCGAGCTTCATGGCGAAGGAGATCAGCGAGGAGCCGGAGGCCGTCGCGAACACCGCGCGCGGGCGCGTGCGCGACGGGGTCGTCGACCTGCCGGAGCTCGAGCCGCTCGGCGCCGAGGCGCTCACGGCGCTCGACCGGATCGTCGTCGTCGCGTGCGGGACGGCCGCCTACGCCGGCATGCTCGGCAGCTACGCGATCGAGAAGTGGGCGCGCGTGCCGGTCGACGTGCAGCTATCGCACGAGTTCCGCTACCGCAGCCCCGTGCTCACCGAGCGCACGCTCGTCGTCTCGATCAGCCAGTCCGGCGAGACGATGGACACGCTCATGGCGGTGCGATACGCACGCGAGGCAGGAGCGGCGACGCTCTCGATCTGCAACACGCAGGGCTCGACGATCCCGCGCGAGTCCGACGCGGTGCTCTACACGCACGCCGGCCCGGAGGTCGCGGTCGCCTCGACGAAGGCGTTCCTCGCGCAGGTCACGGCGCTCTACCTGCTCGGCCTCCAGCTCGCACGCGTGCGCGGCGAGCTCGACGACGCCGAGATCGAGGGGCACGTCGGGGAGCTCCTCGCGATCCCGGAGAAGCTCGGCGTCGTGATCGAGCGCGCGCGGGGCGTGCGCGAGCTCGCCCACTGGATGGCGGACACGCAGTCGGTGCTCTTCCTCGGCCGGCACGTCGGCTACCCGATCGCGCTCGAGGGCGCGCTCAAGCTCAAGGAGCTCGCCTACATCCACGCCGAGGGCT
>JAATFA010000096.1 GCA_015655445.1 Actinomycetales bacterium
CCGCGCTCTGCAGCGGCAGCGAGCCGCTCTCCATCGGCCACGGGCACGATCGGGTCGAGCGCTCCCACGATGACGAGCAGTGGCACCGTGATGCGGGCGATCGCCTCCCGCCGGTCCCAGTCCGCGAGAGCCTCGCAGAGCAGCGCGTAGTCGTCCGCGTTCACGCAGGCGAGATGTTCGATCGCGCGCGCCACATGCTCGGGATGGCGTTCGGCGAAAGGCGCGCCGAACCACCGGAGCGCGATGCCCTCGGCGAGCGGGCGCATCCCGCCCGCTCGCACGGATGCCGCGCGGGCCCGCCATCCCGCGGGGTCTCCGAGGCGTGCGCTCGAGCACGCGATCGTGAGGCTCTCCACGACATCGGGCGCGCCGAGGGCGATCTCGAGGCCGACCGCGCCACCGATCGAGACGCCGAGGTAGTGGAAGCGCGTGAGACCGCGAGCGGTCGCCCAGTCGAGCACGGACGCCGCGAGCGCGCGGATGGAGGACGCGGGCGCCAGAGCTCCCGCACCATGACCTGGGAGCACGTAGGGGTGCGCGCGCACGTCCGGCGGGAGGCGCTCGAGCAGAGGTCTCCACAGCTGCGTCGCGTCGGCGCCCAACGAGGGACCGAGCACGAGGTCGACGCCCATCGCGGCATGCATCCTTCCCGGATGCGCATGCACCCCGTACCATTAGAGCACCTTGTGCGCTGAGCGCACGATGGTTCGTATACTGAACACTCTAGACACGGGAACGCACGTGCTGGGGGCTCGCGAGAGGAACGACGTGGACGAGAACGATCGCGGTCACGGCACAGAGGGGAACATGCCCGCCATGCACGACACATCCCGCATCCCGTCCTACCGCGACCTCCCGATCGTCGAGGGCATGCCGAGCGGCTGGGGCCTCTTCGGACCGGACGACTCGCGCGGGAGGATGAACCTGCATGACCCGGCGAGCGTCGTGGCCGCCAGCCGACTCGTGCGAAGGGGGGCGGTCTTTCCCCTCGACGCGCCGATCGGGTCGATCGAGCCGCCGTTCTTCCAGCGGGACGCCGTGCGCCACACGGTGTGGGCGCACCGGCCCCGCGAGTCGTTCGAGGACGCCTACGACAACCTCAACCCGCAGTCCGGCAGCCAGTGGGACGCGCTCGGCCACGTCGCGATCGGTCCCGACATGTTCTACAACGGAGTGACCTCTGAGCAGATTCTGCGCGGCGAGCGCAACACGATCCGCGACTGGGGCCGCACGGGGATCGTGGCGCGCGGGGTGCTCGTCGACGTCGCGGACCTCGTGCTCGCGCGCGGAGGGCCCGGAGCACGCGTCCCGATCACCGCTGACGACCTGCGGCGGGCACTCGACACGCTCGAACTCGAGCTCGGGCCGGGCGACGTGCTCCTCTTCCACACGGGGTTCCTCGACTGGCACGCCCGCCAGTCGCTCGACGAACGGCGCCGTCTCTCCCAGCGCGACTCCCTCGTCGCGCCGGGACTCGAGCAGTCGGAGTCGATGGCCGAGTTCCTGTGGGATGCCGGAGTCGCCGGCGTCGCCACTGACACGGCGGCCGTGGAGGCGTGGCCGCCGGACCGCAGCGACGCGGCTCGGCCCTTCGGGTTCCTGCACCGCGTCCTCATCGCGTCGTTCGGGATGGCGCTCGGCGAGCAGTGGTGGCTGCGCGAGCTCGCTGCCGACTGCGCGGCTGACGGCGTCGCGGAGTTCATGCTAGTGAGCGTGCCGCTGCAATCGCGCGGCGTCGCGTCGCCCGCCAACGTGCTCGCGATCAAGTAGCGGCGCCGACGCGAGCTCGGCGAGACGGGCGTCCGGGGCCTCCCCTCCCCCGTGCTACGCAGCGCACAATGCGATACTGGTCCGATCGGCAGAGAGGTCGCTCCGTGACGAACGCGCCCGACGCGCACCTCCCCAAGCCCGAGTACCCGCGGCCGCAGCTCGTGCGGCCCGACTGGCTGAGCCTCAACGGGCAGTGGCAGTTCGAGATCGATCGCGGCGACTCCGGTCTCGAGCGCGGACTGCGCGACCGCGAGCTCGCGGACCGGATCCTCGTGCCCTTCGCGCCCGAGTCGACGGCGTCGGGGATCGGCGACGTCGACTTCCTGCACGCCGTCTGGTATCGCCGCACGGTGCGCATCCCGCACGCCTGGAGCGGACGGGACGTGCTGCTGCACTTCGGCGCCGTCGACCACGACACGACCGTGTGGGCGAACGGCGTCGAGGTCGCACGGCACCGCGGCGGGTTCAGCTCCTTCACCGCGGACCTCGCCGGCGTCGCCGAGCCCGGCGAGGACGTCACGATCGTCGTGCGCGCGCGGGACACGCCCTCCGATCGCCAGGCGCGCGGCAAGCAGTCGACGTGGTACGCCAACACGGGGTGCAACTACACGCGCACGACGGGCATCTGGCAGACGGTCTGGCTCGAGCCCGTGCCGCGCGTGCACGTCGCGCGGCTGCGGATCACGCCCTCGCTCGCGACCTCGCGGTTCGCGGTGACCGCCGTGCTCCGCGGCGACGCGACGAGCCACCGGGTGCGCGCGACGCTGTCGGACGTGGACGGCGAGGTCTGCACCGTGACCGTTGCGGCCGACGCCGACCTCGCGCCGTCCTTCGACCTCGAGGTGGCCGCCGACCGAGCGCGGCTGTGGAGCCCCGAGGACCCGTTCCTCTACGACGTCGCGGTCGAGCTGCTCGACGGCGAGGACGTCGTCGACCGGGTCGCCTCGTACGCGGGCCTCCGCTCGGTGAGCATCGCCGGGCGGCGCGTGCACCTCAACGGGCGCCCCGTCTTCCAGCGACTCGTGCTCGACCAGGGCTACTGGCCGGACACGCTCATGACCTCGCCGAGCGATGAGGCGCTCCGCCGCGACATCGAGCTCTCACTCGCCGCGGGCTTCAACGGCGCGCGCCTGCACCAGAAGGTCTTCGAGGAGCGCTTCTACTACCACGCGGATCGCATGGGCTACCTCGTGTGGGGGGAGTTCGGCGACTGGGGCGTCTCCGGCCAGGGCGTCGTGGGCCACAACCAGCAGCCCACGGCCTCCTTCATCACCCAGTGGCTCGAGGTGCTCGAGCGGGACCACAACCACCCGTCGATCATCGGGTGGTGCCCCCTCAACGAGACGCACCAGACGCTCCACGACCGCATCACCCAGCTCGACGACGTCACGCACGGGATGTACCTCGCGACCAAGCTCGCCGACCCCTCGCGGCCGGTCATCGACGCATCGGGCTACTCGCACCGCGTGCGCGGGGCCGATGTGTACGACTCGCACAGCTACGAGCAGGACCCCGAGGCGTTCCGCGCCGAGCAGTCCGGGCTCCGGGACGGGCGCCCGCACACGAACACCGAGGACGGCCGCCAGATCTCGCTGCCGTACGCGGGGCAGCCGTACTTCGTCTCCGAGTACGGGGGCGTCTGGTGGAACCCTGTGCTCGCCGCGGACGCGGACGAGCAGGACCCCGACCGCACCGGCTCATGGGGGTACGGCCAGCGCGTGGGCTCCGTCGAGGAGTGGTTCGAGCGGTTCGCGGGGCTCACGAACGTCCTGCTCGACGAGCCACTCATGTTCGGCTACTGCTACACGCAGCTCACCGACACCTTCCAGGAGGAGAACGGCGTCTACACGTTCGATCGCGAGCCGAAGTTCGACCTGGAGCGGCTGCGGACGATCCAGCGCCGAACTGCGGCCTACGAGCGCGGCTGAGCGATCGCCGCGAGGATCGCTCGACTCTTCCGTGCCCGCCAGGCGCGATGCGCCGCGGGACGCGCACATGCGCGCACGCTATCGCGTCGGGGCGGGACGCGGGTGCGCGGCGTAGTGTTCCGTTCGCGCGACGAGACGGGGGGATGCATGGCCGGTGTCGAGGTGCGACCCGCGAGAGCCGAGGCGTGGCCCGACCTCGAGCGCGTGCTCGGACGTGCGGGCGGGAGCAACGGGTGCTGGTGCCAGTATTGGCTGCTCGGACCCGCCTACCGTGAGCGCGATCGCGACGAGAACCGGCGCGACCTGGAGCGGCAGGTCGCCGCGGGCGACGCCGGCCTCCTCGCCTATCGCGACGGCGAGCCCGTCGCATGGGCGCGGTTCGGTCCGCGTGCACGCCTGCGATGGCTCGCCGCGAGGTTCCGATCGTCCGAGCTCCCGCCCGGGGAGCCGTGGTCGCTCTCGTGCCTCTACGTCGCGCCAGCCGCTCGCGGGGACGGGACGATGCGCGCGCTCATCCGGCACGCAGCCTGCTGGGGCGACGCCGAAGGCGTCCCGGTGGAGGCTTACCCGATCGACGCCGCCGTCCCCGGCGCGACGGGCAACCGCTTCAGCGGGGTCCTGAGCGCGTTCGTGTCCGAGGGGTTCGTCGAGGTGGGCCGCCTCGCGAGGGATCGGGCGATCGTCCGGCACGAGTGAGCGCGCGGCCCGCGACCGCCACGCGGCGACGGTCCTTACTGTTGAATCGCGTCACGACGGTAAGTTGTGCGCCATGGTCGCGCGCGGGGACTCCGAGGAGACCGGACGCGCGTGGCGCTCGAGACCGTTCCGATGGCTGTTCGCCGCCTTCACCGTCTCGGCGCTGGGCTCGGAGGTCACTGTCCTCGTCCTCCCCCTCATCGCGGCGCTCGCCCTGCGGGCGGGACCGGTCGAGATGGGCGTGCTCGCAGGCATGGGCTCCGCGCCGACGTTCCTCTTGAGTCTCGTGGCGGGCATGACCGTCGATCGGCTGCGGCGGCAGCGCACGCTCATGATCGTGGCGGACGCGACGCGCGCCGCGCTGCTCCTGTGCCTTCTCGCCGCCCTCGCGGCCGGCCTGCTCTCCATGCCGCTTCTCTACGTCGTCACGTTCTGCCTCGGCACGGCGGTGCTCTTCCACGAGACGGCCCAGAACACCTACCTGCTTCAGGTTCTGCCGCGTCGCCTCATCCTCGACGCGAACAGCAAGCTCCAGGTGAGCTACTCGCTCGGAGAGGCGGCGGGCCCGGGCCTCGGAGGGGTGCTCGTCCAGGCCGTCGCGGCGCCGGTCGCGATCCTCGCCATGGCGCTCGCCCCGATGGCATCGGCCCTGCTGCTCACGCGCGCGGGCACTCCGGCGGAGACGCACCGGGCGACCGGCGGCCACACCGGCTCCCGCGTGCGCCCGCTCGCGGAGATCGTGGAGGGCGTCCGCGCGCTCGTCACGCATCCCCTGCTCGGCTCCTGGACGGTGTGGGGTGCGGTCTCGGTCGTGTTCCTCGGAGCATTCGAGGGGCAGTACCTGCTCTTCGCGACGCGCGGCCTGCACCTGGATCCGGCCGCGGTCGGCCTCGTCGCGCTCCTCGGCGCCGCGGGCGCGCTGCCCGCGACGCTCGCCATCCGGCCGATGAGCGCACGCCTCCCGGCGGGCAAGTCGATCGTCGCGGGCCTGGGCGTCTCCTATCTCGCGCTCCTCGCGATCCCCCTCGCGCTGCCGGCCGAGGGCGAGCCCGCCGTGCTCGTGGCCGTGCTCGTCGGCGCGCGCATCGTCCAGACCTTCACGTTCACGGTGAGCAACGTCGAGCAGTGGAGCCTGCGGCAGATGAGCACGCCGCGAGCTCTGCTGGGTCGGGTCTCGGCCGCCCACAGATTCCTCATGGGCACGGCGGAGACGGCGGGCGCGCTCGGGGGCGGGCTCGTCGCGCACGCGGTCGGCCTGCCCGTCGCGCTCGTCGCCTTCGCCGTCGCGGGCGCCCTCGTGCTCCTCCCCCTCCTCTCCCGGCCGATCTGGAGGCTCGACAGGCTGTCGACCGACCGCTCGTAGCCGGGTCGCGCGCGTTCGATCCGCGCGAGGATCCGGCACCGTTCGGCCGGGGGGCGAGTCGCGCCGGCCGCGGCGCTCAGCGGACTACGTCGTAGACGAGGCGCGCGAACTGGCCGTGGGCGTGCGCCGAGACGAGTCGCAGCCGATCCGCCTCGATGCGGCGCGGAAGCAGCGGCGCACCGCCCGTGAGCGCGACGGGCGCCACGGTGAGCCCGATCCCGTCGAGCGCGCCCGCGTCGAAGAACTGCCCCGCGAGGTCGCCGCCGCCCATCACCCAGATGTCTCCGTCGCCTGCGGCGGCCCGGAGCCGGGGCAGCAGCTCAGCGACCGGGCCCGAGACGAACCGCACGTCGGCGCCGGCCGGGACGGGAAGGGAGCGCCGCGTGAAGACGAACGTCGGCTTCTGCCCGTAGAACAGCTGCCACTTCTCCGGATGCTCGAGCAGCGCCTCCGCCCGCAGGGCCCACTCGTATGTCGTGGACCCTTCCACGAGGACCGTCACCCCCTTGGGCAGCAGTCCGCCCTCGGGCAGGCCGTCGTGGTCGACCGCGAACAGCCAGTCCAACGACCCCGCCTCGTCCGCGATCCACCCGTTCATGCTCGTCGCCGTGTCGAAGATGATGCGTCCCACGCCGACGACCCTACGATCCCCCACCGACACTCGGGCTGCGGCGGCGCACGCACGGGCCGACACGATCTCCGCCCCATCGTGCCCGCGCCCTCCCCGCGGCGCGCACGGGCCACCTAGACTGACCACGTGAGCGACTCCGCGCGTCGGTACGTCAAGCCGGGCGCCTTCACGAATCGGGTGTTCAACCCGCTCGTCGCCTGGCTCACGAGGCGCGGCCTCGGCCTCAAGGGCGCCGCGATCCTCGAGGTGCGGGGCCGGAGGTCGGGGGAGCTGCGCACGACGCCCGTGAACCCGCTGACCCTCGACGGCGAGCGGTACCTGCTCGCTCCCCGCGGCGAGACGGAGTGGGTGCGCAACATCCGTGTCGCCGGCGTCGGGGCGCTCATCACGCGGCGCCGCCGCGAGGACTTCGCGGTCGTCGAGGTGCCCGATGTGGACAAGCCCCCCATCATCCGCGCCTACCTGCGGGCATGGGCGTGGGAGGTCGGCGCGTTCTTCGACGGACTCACGGCCGCCTCGAGCGACGCCGACGTGGCCGCGGTCGCGGCCGGATTCCCCGTCTTCCGCATCGTCGAGCGCTGAGCCGCACGAGCGCGACCGCGTGGTCGATCAGTGCCGCTCGTCCCGCCTGCTGGGCTTGTCCGGCTTTCCCCGCGCGCCCGGATCACCCGCGCGCCGCGCGCGCGGCTCGTCCCTCTCGAGCCCGTCGAGCATGAGCGCGATCGTGAAGTCGAACCGCTCGTGGCCGCGGCCCGCGGTGAGCTCGCGCGCGTACCGCACGACGTGGGGGAACATCGCGACGGGCAGCATCCGCAGCTGCTCCACGAGCTCGTCCTGCCCGAGCAGCCACGGCGCAGTCGAGTCGCGCGTGCTCTGAGCGACGAGGGACGCCTCGAGGCTGTAGGCGCTCACGTACAAGGACAGCGCGTCGATCGCCCACGCCGCGCGCTGGGGCGGGACACCCGCGGCGAGCAGTATCGCGAGCATGGCCTCGTTGACGCGCAGGGTCTTCGGATTGGCCGGCACGACGGCGAGCGAGGCGCGCGCGATGCCGGGGTACCGCAGGTACTGATCGCGCAGCTGCGCGCAGACGTCGGTGATCTGCTCGCGCCACGAGCCGGGATCGGGCTCGGGCAGCGCGACGGCCGCTCTGAGCTCGCCGATGAGCAGATCGTCGAGCTCGGCTTTGCTCCGAACGTGTGCGTAGAGCGAGGCCGGGCCGGTGTCGAGCGCCGCGGCGATCCGCCGCATCGTCAAGGCGTCGAACCCCTCGCGCTCGACGATCGCGAACGCCGTCGCCACGATCCTCTCGACCGTGATGGGCGCCGACCGCCGGGAGGGCCGGCGACGGCTCCCCTGTCCCGTGAGCTCCGCGATCTGCTCCGCCCAGCGCGCTCGGAACGCGCTCGCCTGCGGCGGCTCAGCCTCACCCACGCCTCCAGCCTACCATCTCATCGAACGACGTTCTTGTAACGAACGTTGTTCGATGAAAGAATGCTGTTCGTGTCCCAACAGCTTGCATTCCCCCAGCCGCTCGCCCCGCTGCCGCTACGTCGCGCGTGGCTCGTGCTCGTCGTCGTCGTCATCGCGGACGTCATGGACTTCGTCGACTCGAGCGTCGCGAACCTCGCCGGCCCCTCGATCCGCGCCGACCTCGGCGGCGACGCCTCGGTGCTGCAGTGGGTCCTCTCCGCGTACACGGCGGCCTTCGCGCTCGGCCTCGTCACGTCCGGGCGGCTCGGGGACATCGTCGGCAGGCGGCGGCTCTTCCTCATCGGCATGACCGGCTTCACCCTCGCCTCGCTCGCGTGCGGTCTCGCGCCCGGCGTCGTGTGGCTCATCCTCGCGCGCGTGCTGCAGGGCCTCTTCGGCGCGGTCATGATCCCGCAAGGCTTCGCGCTCGTGAAGATCGCCTTCCCGCCCGAGCATCTGCGCAGGGCGCTCGTCCCCTTCGGCCCCATCATGGGCCTCGCGGGCGTGCTCGGGCCGATCCTGGCCGGATGGCTGCTCGCCCTGAACCCGTTCGGCAGCGGATGGCGCTCCATCTTCCTCATCAACGTGCCGATCGGGGTCGTCGCGATCGTCATGGCGGCGCTCGTGCTGCCGCGCCGCGCGGGCGAGGACCCGGCCCTGCGCGTCGACGTGCGCGGCGTCACGCTGCTCACGCTCGCCTCGGGCCTTCTCATCGTCCCTCTCGTCGAGGGGCGCGAGCTCGGCTGTCCCTTGTGGACCTACGCCATGATCGCCGCCGCGATCGCCGTGTTCGCCCTCTTCGTGCGCTCCGAGCGCCGCAGCGACCACCCAGTCATCGCGCCCTCGCTCCTCCGCCGCCGCAGCGTCGTCGCGGGCCTGATCATCATCGCCGGGTTCTTCGCCTCCATGACGGGGTTCACGCTCGCTTTCAACCTGCTGCTTCAGCTCGGCCTCGGCTGGAGCCCGCTCGACACGGGCCTCGCCCTGATCCCCTGGGCCCTCGGCAGCGCCGTGGGCACCGTGCTCTCCGGCGCGGTGCTCACCGCGCGGCTCGGCCGCCGCACGCTGCACCTCGGCCTCGCCCTCGCGGCGATCGGCCTCCTGGGGCTCTGGTGGACGATCGCACAGCACCCCCACGCGCTCGGCTTCCTCGTGCTCGCGCCGTCGCTGCTCGTCGCCGGGTTCGGAGCGGGCATGGTCTTCATCCCGCTCTTCGACTACGTGCTCGGCGACGCGACCCCGGCCGAGGTCGGCACGGGCTCGGGCCTGCTCAACGCCGTGCAGCAGTTCGCGTCGGCGCTCGGCGCGGCCGCGCTCGGCACCGTCTTCTTCGCCCGTGCCGCGACGGCCGACTACACGGCCGCAGCGGTGCTCGTCATCGCGATCGCCGCGGCCGCGTTCCTGCTCACCTTCGCCCTCGTCTGGCTCCTGCCCCGGCGGCTCGCTGGCCCAGACGGCTCGAGCGCGGATGACGCGAGCCACGCCGGCGAGAGCCCTGCCGGCGTGAGCCCCGCCGGGCAGACCCGCGAGACGCCGAGCGCCGAGACGCTGAGCCCGGCCGAGGGCACGGCGGGCCGCCCGGGCGCTACACGCGCGTGAGCACGAAGACGGGGATGACGCGGTCGGTCTTGAGCTGGTACTCGGCGTAGCCCGGGTACGCGGCGACGGCGCGCTCCCACCACAGCTCGCGTTCGGCGCCGTGAGCCTCGTGCGCGAGGTAGTCGGCCTTGTCCGGGCCGTCCTGAAGCTCGACGTGAGGGTTCGCGATCAGGTTCCAGTACCAGACCGGATGCCGCGGCGCGCCGCCGAGGGACGCGACGACGGCGTACTGGCCCTCGTGCTCGACGCGCATGACCACCGTCTTGCGCAGCTTGCCGCTCTTCGCGCCCACCGAGGTGAGCACGACGACAGGCCTGCCGCCGATCTCCCCACCCTCGCGGCCGCCGGTCGCCTCATAGCGCTCGGCCTGCCGGCGCGCCGGCTCGGACGTGCTGGGCTCGTATGCACCGGTGAGGGGCATCGTCATTCTCCTTCGGGCACGGCGTCGGACGAGGACGAGCTCGTCCCCGCGGACGACGATACGCGAGGACGGCTCCACGCCTCCTCCACGAACGCGCCTCCGCAGCCTCCAGCCGAGCATCGCCGCGGCCGCCGGCAGGATCGCGAGCCCGTGCGGCATCCCCGCGACAGGCTGCTTGACGTCGCGCGCGGGCAGCCAGTGCTCCCGGCGAGATGCACAAGGGCGTTCGCGACGTCGGGCTGATCGTGCGCGACGTCGAGCTCCTGACCGGTCACGAGCACCGTGCGATCGTGAGCCGTCGCGCGGTCCGACTGCAGCGAGGAGACGGGCGATCCGACGCGTCGCCGATCGTCCCGCGAGGCGGCGAGCGCCGGGGGTCACCTCCCCGCGAGCACGTCGAGCATGCGACGGAGGAGGTTGGAGCGCCATCCGCCGCCGAGGATCTCGAAGGCGCGGGCCTGGCCCGGGTCGTCGAGGTCGAACCCCGTCCGGGTCAGCAGCAGGCGCGTGCCCGTCCCCTCCGGCTCCAGCCGCCAGGTGACGATCGTGTCGAGACCCGCATCGCGACTGGCCCAGGAGATGCGGAGGAGCCGGCCGGGGTCGACCTCGAGCACCTCGCACTCGACGAGACCCGAGAAGCCGGCCTGCGGCTCCGGATCGGCGCGGAACACGAAGCGCGTGCCGACGACGGGCGCGAAGCCCTCGTTCGGCATGAGCCACGCGGTCAAGAGCTCCGGATCGGTCAGCGCGCGCCAGACCCGTGCGGGCGGATGCGGCAGGAGCTCGTCCAGCTCGAACGTCTCCGCGCTCGTCATGGCGCCTCCCTCATCGCGTGTCCGTCACGGCGTCTCCGTGTCGTCCGGGAGCGCATCCAGGGTCGTGCGCAGTCGCCGCATCCGATCCCGCCAGAACCGCTCGTGGGGCGCCATCCACTCGTGCAGCTGCGCCCACGGCTCCGGCACGAGCGAGTAGAAGACGTGCCGGCCCGCACCGCGCTCGGCGACGAGCCCGGCCTCGCGCAAGGCGCGCAGGTGCTCCGAGACCGACGGGCGGCTCATCGAGAATCGTGCCGCGATCTCGCCCGCGCTGCGCTCCCCCGCGAGCAGGAGGTCGAGGATGTCCCGCCGCGTCGGGTTCGCGAGCGCCGCGAACAGCCGGTCGCTCGGCGAGTCCTTCGCGCGAACCGGCATCCTCAGCTGCGCTGCACGAGCACGAAGCCGTTGCCGTCGGGGTCGGCGAACTGCGTCTGCAGCCCCCATCCGACCCGCTCCGGATCGGCGACCTCGACGCCCGCGTGCCGCAGCGAGGCGACGACCCCGGCGATGTCGTCGGCGACGAGTACGACGCCCAGCTGCCAGCCCGGTCCCGCCTGGCCCGGGAACGGCGGATGGAGGGTGAGCTCGACCGCGCTGCCGGCCGGCGCGACCGAGAGCCAGCGCTGGTCGCCGAACGCGTCGTCGGCGCGCACCTCGAAGCCGAGCACGTCGCGGTAGAACCGCAGGGCGCGGTCCTGGTCGGCGACCGGGACCGTGACGGTCGTGATCGCGAGCGGGGGCATGGGAGTCGTCATGCCGTCATGATATGTAGGAATACTCCTACATGTCTAGGTCCGGCGGCTCGCGGCACGAGAGAGCCGCGACGGCCACCAGAAGGCGCTGCCCGTGTCGATCGCGAGGGCCGGCACGAGCAGGCTCCGCACGACGACGGTGTCCAGCAGCACCCCGAAGGCGACGATGAAGGCGATCTGCACGAGGAAGAGGATCGGAATGGTCGAGAGCGCGGCGAACGTCGCCGCGAGCACGACCCCCGCCGAGGTGATCATGCCCCCGGTCGCGCCCAGCCCGGCGACGACGCCCGCGGCATGGCCGACCCGGCGCACCTCCTCCCGCACCCGGGTCATGAGGAAGATGTTGTAGTCCACGCCGAGCGCCACGAGGAAGACGAAGCCGAAGAGCGGAACCGACGCGTCGGCGCCGGGAAAGCGGAACACGACGTCGAAGACGATCGCGGCGATCCCGAGGCACGCGGCGTAGGAGAGGGCGACGCTCGCGATCAGCAGCACAGGCGCCACGAGGGCGCGCAGCAGGAGCGCGAGGATCACGAAGATCACGGCGAGCACGATCGGGATCACGGTGCGCAGGTCGCGCTGCGCGGCGGCGTTGCTGTCGAGGTCGAGCGCCGAGGTCCCGCCCACGAGCACCGAGGGGTCGACGCGCGTCAGCCTCTCGCGCAGCTCGGCGACGGCACGCTGGGCGGCCGCAGAGTCGGCCGGGACCGAGAGCGTGGCCTCGACCAGCACCCGGCCCTGCACGACGCGCGGCGCTGCGGGGCCGTCCGTGCGCTCCGCGCCGAGAAGGACGGCCGACGACACGTCAGGCACGCGCTCGGCCGCGGAGACCACGGCGTCCGCCCGGTCCACGGGCGCGATGACGATCGCCGGGCTCCCGCTTCCGGCGTCGAAGTGCTTCGCGAGCTCCTTCTGCCCCGCGACCGACTGGGATGGGGCGAGCAGGAGGTCGGTCTGCGGCACGCCGCCGGCCCGCAGGCCCACGAGCCCGATGGCGCACGCACCGAGGAGAACCGCCGTCACGACCCACACGGCACGGGGACGGCGACCGACGAGGCCGCCCACCGCGCCCCACAGGCGTCCGCCGTCCTCGTGCCCGTCCCGCCCTCCGGGCTCCCGCTCCGGACGGGCGCGCGGCACGGCGGGCCAGAACGCGACGCGACCGGTGAGCGCGAGCATCGCCGGCAGCACCGACATCGTCGCCAGGAACGCGAAGGCGACCGCCGCCGCGCCGACGGGACCGAGGCTCTTGTTCGAGTTGAGGTCGGAGAAGCCCAGGCACAGCACGGCGAGGATCACCGTGGCCGCGGACGCCGCGATCGGCTCGATCGCGCGCAGCCACGCCGTCCGCACGGCCGCGAGAGGGCTCCGCTCGTGCAGCAGGGCCTCGCGATGACGCGCGACGAGCAGCAGCGAGTAGTCGGTCGCGGCTCCGATCGCCAGGATCGCCAGGATGCCGCGGCTCTGTCCGGTCACGATGATCCATCCCGCCTTCGCCATCGCATAGACGACCAGGATGCTGCCGGTGAGCGCGAACGCGGAGGTCAGGAGGACGACGACCGGCAGCAGCAGCGAGCGGTAGACGACGAGCAGGATCACGAAGACGGCTCCGAGCGCGACGACCAGCAGCACGCCGTCGATGCCCGCGAACCCGGCGCCGAAGTCTGCCGCGAGGGCGGCCGGGCCCGTCACCCAGCTCCGCAGCCCGGGCACGTCGTGCGAGCGCAGCGTCGAGCGCAGCGACTCCACGACGGCGGCGCCGTCCGCGGAGGAGTCGACGGCGACGACGAGCTGCAGCGCGGCGGCGTCCTTCGACGGGATCGGGCCTTGCACGGTCGCGATGCCGTTCAGGGAGCTCAGCCGGCCGGCCACGGCGGCGACGGCGGCGGGGTCGGTGGGCCTCAGTCCGCCCGCGCGCACGAACACGACCGTCGCGGGGATGCTGTCGGCGCCGAAGAACGACCTCTCGAGCGCCTGCACCGTCGTCGACTCGGCGCTCGCCGGCAGGTAGGAGGCCTGGTCGTTGTCGGTCACCTGCGAGATCGTGCCGAACGTCGGACCACCGAAAGCCGCGATCGCCATCCACGCTCCGAAGACGAGCACGGCGAGCGCGAGGGCCAGGGCTCGGCGCGCGCGGCGGTGGACGGCGGACTCCATGCATCCGATCCTCGGACCTGCACGCGCGCCGCGCACCGCCACCCGGCCGATCCTCACCCTCCGCGCGCCGATCCTCATCCTCGGCGCGCAACGAGCGCACGACGGAGACGCGTCAGGGGATGCTCTGCGTGCCGATGACCGAGAGCAGGCGCAGCCGCTCGGAGCTCTCGCTGCCGGGCTCGGCCGTGTAGACGAGCAGACGATGGGACTGATCGGGGTCGAGCAGGATCTGGCACTGGAGCTCGAGCATCCCCACCTCCGCGTGCAGGAAGCGCTTCGTCTCGCTCGGCCGGATCCCGACCTCGTGCGCCTCCCAGAGCTCGCGGAACTCCGCGCTGCGCTCGTGGAGCATGGCGGCGAGCGCGTGCGCGCGCGAGCCGGGGCCGCGCGTCGTCACGAGCTCGCGCAGTCCCGCGGCATACACGCGGGAGAGCGCCGCGTGATCCTCCGCCGGATACCTCTGCCGGGATCGCGGGTCGGCGAACCAGCGGTAGACGAGACTGCGATGGGCACCTGTGAAGTGCGTGGCGTCGCCCGTGAGCGCGACGCCGAGCGGGGTCTGGCGCAGGGTCTCGCCGAGCTCGTTGACGATCTCGGCGGGAGTGTCCTGCAGGCGATCGAGGATGCGCAGCAGGCCCGGGCTGATGTGGTCGCTGTTCGCGCCGCGCGCGGGCGGGTTGTGGCCGGCGAGCCGGAACACGTGGTCGCGCTCGTCGACCGAGAGATGCAGGCCCTGCGCGATCGAGGCGATCATCTGCTCCGAGGGCTGCGGCCCGGTGCCGCGCTCGAGACGCGCGTAATAGTCGGTCGACATGTGGCAGAGCGCGGCGACCTCCCCCGCCGCAGGCCGTCCGTCCTGCGGCGGGGGCCGCGGGGCAGCCCGACGTCCTCGGGCTGCAGCGACTCCCGCCGGCGACGCAGGAAGCTCGCCAGACCCGGCCGATCGATCACCATGGCCGCCTCCCGATCCGGTGTGCCCCGCCCGCCTCCGCGCTCGCATCCCCTCCGCGCTCGCGTGGCCTCGGCGCCTCCTGTCCCATCACCAGGTCTACCCCCGCGACGGCGTGACAGCCATGCCCTGCGAGTCCACCCCTCGAGCGGGCCAGGGCGGCACGAGAGACGCGGATCCACGATCCGTGGATGGGCAGGCCCTGAACGCACGGCGCGCGAGGGGGCAGTGTGGCCTCCACACGCCGGCGCGCGGCCGATCGCCGCCCCGGGCGCGCCGCCTCACGAAGGACAGCCTCATGTCAGACACCAGCGACATATCCGTGCCCGACCTCACCGGCAGGCTCGCGATCGTCACGGGCGCGAGCGACGGCATCGGTCACGTGATGGCCACGCACCTCGCGCGAGCGGGCGCGGACGTCGTCGTGCCCGTGCGCTCGGCCGAGAAGGGCGAGAGCGCCGCGGCCCGCCTCCGCGCGAAGGTCCCGGGCGCCCGCGTCTCGATCCGCAGCCTCGACCTCGCGTCTCTGGGCTCCGTCGCCGCGCTCGTCAAGCAGCTCATCGCGGACGGCCGCCCCATCGACATCCTGATCAACAACGCAGGCGTCATGACCCCTCCGCGCAGGCAGGAGACGACGGACGGGTTCGAGCTGCAGTTCGGCACCAACCACCTCGGCCACTTCGCGCTCACTCTCGGCCTGCTGCCGCTGCTCGAAGCCGGCCGCGCGCGCATCACCCACCAGACGAGCATCGCCGCCCGCGGCGGCGCCATCCATTGGGACGACCTCGCCTGGCGGAGAGAGTACGACGGCGCGAGGGCGTACAGCCAGTCCAAGATCGCCGTCGCCCTCTTCGCCCGCGAGCTGGACGCGCGCAGCCGAGCCGCCGGGTGGGGCATCTCGAGCAACCTCTGTCACCCGGGCATCTCCCCCACGAACCTGCTCGCGGCCCAGCCCGAAATTGGGCGCGAGCGCGAGACGAACCTGCGCCGGCTCGTCCGCGTGATGTCACGCCTTCGCATCGCGGGGACGGTCGCGAGCGCCGCGCTGCCCGCCGTCATGGCCGCGACCGATCCCGATGCGCGCGGCGACCAGTTCTACGGACCGAAGCACACGCTCGGCGGCCCGCCCGTGCTCCTGCGAGAGCTGTGGCCCCCGATGCGCAGCATGGAGGACGCGCGCCGGCTCTGGGAGGAATCGGAACGGCTCGTCGGCGCGCGACCCGCCGGCTGACGCTCCGCGCACCTGCCGTCGGATGCCACGGGGGTCGGAGGCGTCACGATCCCGGTCTGACGGCGCGTCCACGCGGTGGGGTCGGCCGCGCGCTCCGTCGCAGCAACGGATGCGGCCAGGCGCCGAGGGCTAGCACGGCGAGGATCGTCTGGAGCAGGCCGGCCACGAAGTAGACCCCGTGCAAGGGCGACCACACGAGCATGATCGCGATCTCGACGAATATCCAGATCATCATCGTGAGGCCCGCCGCGGCGTGCAGCCCCCATACCACGCGGAAGCGGCCGTAGCCCGCCGCGAGGGCGAGCGCTTGAACGCCGCCGACGACGACGCCGAGGATGATCCCTGGCCAGAAGTACGAAGAGAATATGCTCCCCTCGATCCACTCCATGGGTATCCCGAGCCCGCCCCCGACGGTGAGGCCGACCATGCCCACCAGGGCGGAGACGAGGTTGAACCACGCGACCCCTGCGAGCGTCATCCGCAGTGCGCGCGACGGCGCGACCTCTCCCATCCCTTCACGATAGAGGGAGCCCGGCCTCCGCGGGAACGGGCAGGGAGATGGCGTGGCACGCTCGCGGACCGGCGTGCACGGTCACTCGCTCCGGACGCGCGAGGAGGGCGGGATGCTGACGACCGCGGCGCCCGATGCGAGCAGCGCCGCCGCCGCGGCGGCGAGGGCGAGGGCGCTCGCGCCGAGGGTCGTGAGCAGCACGCCGCCCGCCGCCGACGCGAGCAGGATGCCCGCGTACATGGCGCTGTTGTTCCAGGCGAGCAGCGATCCGCTCGCGCGGGGGCAGGCTGCGAGCAGACGGGACTGCTGGGCGGAGAAGTACGGGTACCCGGCGAGCGCGACCGCTCCCAGAGCCCCCAGGAGCATGCCGCGCGGAGCGTGCACGGTCGATGCGACCGCGATCTCGGCTCCGGCGAGGGCGAGCAGCGCGACGACGCACACGATCCGGCCACCGCGGCGATCGGAGGCGATTCCGCCGACGAGGTTGCCGAGCAGCGCTCCCGCGCCGAAGCAGACGAGGGCGAGCGCGACCATGCCCGGCGCGAAGCCGGCGTCCCGCCCCACGATCGTGCCCAGATAGGTGTAGAGGCCGTAGACCGCCATCGCCCACAGCGTCGTCGGGGCCACCGCGCGCAGCCGCGGCACGACCGTCGACGCGAGGCGACGACCGGACGGCGCGGGACGCCTCGCCGCCGCCTCCTCCGGTCGGCCGGCTACCGGAGGGCGGACGCGGTCGCCGCTCCGCGTCCGCACGGCGGTGACGCACAGCACCGCCACGGCGGCGACCGTCAGGAGCGCGAACACGCCGCGCCAGCCCACGGCCGCCCCGAGCAGCGATCCCGCCGGCGCGCCCGTGGCGAGCGCGAGCAGGAGACCGGACGTGACGACCGCGAGCCGTCGCGCGCGACGCTGCGCGGGAGCGCCCTCTCCGACGAGGGCGTACACCGACGGGGTGACGCCGGAGGCAGCCGCACCCGCGAGGGCCCGCGCGCCCACGAGTGCCGCGAGACCCGGGGCGAGGGCGGTCGCCAGGTTGGCGAGGGCGAACGCGGCGAGCGCCGCGACGAGCACGCGATGGCGACCGCGCCGATCGGCGAGCGCTCCGAGGCTCGGACCCGCGACGAGGTAGGCGAGCGCGAAGACCGCGACGGTCGCGCCGCCGACCGGCACGGGGACGTCCATCTCCCGCGCGATGTCGGGCAGGACGGGCGACAGCACGAAGAGGTCGGTGCCGATCATGAACAGCGTCGCCCAGCCGAGCGGACGGGAGATCGCGGGCCTCGGCACGTTCGCGGCTCCGTCCACCGCCTGCTCGTGACGCTCCGCGATCCGGCGACGGATGTCGAGCTCGCGCGCGAGCCGCTTCTCGCGATGACGCCGCATCTGTTCGGCGTAGAACGAGTCCAGGCTCATCGCGCCTCCGCGTGCTCCGTCCGAGACGAGCGCGGAAGGGAGCCCGAGGCGAGAAGCGCGAGAAGGGCGATCCCCGCCGAGGCGAGGAAGACCGCGGAATACGCGAGCTCCGCGGGCACTCGGATGCCGGCCGGCGTCCCGCCCTCGAGGACGACGGCGGCGAGCTGGGCCCCGATCGCCGCGCCGACGAGGCGCATGACGGTGTTGACCCCGGAGGCCGCCCCGGTCTGGCCGACCGGGGCGGCCTCGACGACGACCGTGCCGAGCGACCCGAAGGAGAGGCCGTAGGCGACGCCGAGGATCGCACCGGCGAGGCAGAACTCCCACGGCTGCCGGTAGGCGAACCCGAAGAGCGCGAGCGCGGAGGCGACGAGCGCCGCACCGGCCTGGAACGCGGCCCGCGCCGAGGTCCGCCGCGAGAGCCGCGCGGAGAGGGGCGAGGAGAGGGCCATGAAGGCCGCGACGGGGATCATAAGCAGGCCGGTCTGAGCCGAGGTGTACCCGAAGCCGTATCCGGAGGTCGGGCTGGTCTGCGCGAACCGCGGGATGACGGTGATGGCCGCGAACATCGCCATCGCGATGAGGAGAGTCGCGAGGTTCGCCGTGAGGACGGCCAGACGGCGGAGCAGGCGAAGGTCGATGAGGGGCGCCGAGCTGCGGCCCTCGATGGCGCCGAACGCGAGCGCGAGCACGGCGGCGAGCGCGAAGGCCGCGACGGTGAGCGGGGAGCCCCATCCCCACGCCTGCCCCTGGCTGACGGCGAGCAGCAGGCAGACGAGGAGGCCCGAGAGCGCGACGGCTCCGAGGAGGTCTGTGCGCGGCCGGTCGAGCACGCGAGCGTCGGCGGGCAGGAGCGGCACGCCCGCCGCGGCGGCGACGGCCACGAGCAGGCTCGGCCAGAAGAGCCACGCCGTGCCCCTTGCGTCGACGATCGGGCCCGCGACGACCATGCCGAGCGAGCCGCCGATGCCGAACATGGCGCTCAGGGCCCTCACGACGTGGCGCACGCGGGCCGCGGGGACCGCGCCCCGCGCGATGCCGAACGCGAGCGGGATCGCTCCGCCGGAGATGCCCTGCAGGATGCGCCCGGCGACGACGCCCGCGTAGGAGCCGCCACCGTCGGCGAGCGCTGCCACGACGCTGCCGACGGCGAGGCACGCGAGGCACGCGACGAGCATGCGTCGGTAGCCGTAGAGATCCCCCAGGCGCCCCACAAGCGGGGTGACGACGGCAGAGGTCAGCATGAAGGTCGTCAGGAGCCACGCGGCGCTCGTGCTCGGAACGTGCAGCCGCTCGCCGAGGGCCGGCAGGGCGGACACCACGATCGTCTGGGTCGCGGTGACGTCGAGGGCGATGACGAGAAGGACGACCTGCGCAGATCGCGGGCGTGGGTGCTGCGGTCGATCAGGCATGGGCGCTCACGACCTCGGCGAGCCGGCCGAGCCCCTCGCCGATCACCTCCGGCGCATGCGTCGTGAAGGACAGGCGCAGCGTCGCCCGGTCGGGGTCCGCGGCGAAGAACGGGGCCCCGGGGACGAAGGCGACTCCGCGCGCGAGCGCTTCCGGCAGGATCGCCGCGGCGTCGTGATCGGGCGGCAGGGTGACCCAGACGAACATCCCGCCCTCGGGTCGCGTCCACCGTGCGCCGTCGGGCAGCGTGCGGGGCAGAAGAGCGAGCATCGCATCGCGGCGCTCGCGGTACACCCGGCGCAGGCGAGCGAGGTGCGCGTCGACGTCGACGGCGTCCAGGTAGATCGCCGCCGCGGCCTGGTCGATGGTCGACGAGTGCAGGTCTGCGGCCTGCTTGGCGATCACAAGGGAGCGCAGGACCGGCTCGGGCGCGCGCACCCATCCGAGCCGCATGCCGGGCGCGCCGACCTTCGAGAACGACCCGAGGTGCAGCACGCCTCCCTCGGCGCCGGGCAGTCCGGCCATGGGCGCCACTGCGTCACCGTCGTACCGCAGCTCGCCGTAGGGATCGTCCTCGATCACCCACACGCCGTGCGCGGCCGCGGCGTCCACGACCGCCTGCCGGCGACCCGCGCTCATGGTGCGCCCGGTCGGATTGGCGAACGTCGGCACGAGGTAGAGCAGCGACGGATGGTGTTCGTGCGCTGCCGCATGGAAGGCGCCGGGGTCCATCCCCTCCTCATCGCTTGCGACCGCGACGACGTGCGCGCCGGCGAGCCGGAACCCCTGCAGCGCCGCGAGGTATGTGGGGCTCTCGACCGCCACGACGGCACCGGGATCGAGCAACGCGGCCGCGATGAGCGTCAACGCCTGCTGCGATCCGCTCGTGATCAGCACGTCGGAGGCCGACGTCGGCAGCCAGCGCGAGGTGAGCCGCTCCGCGACCTGCCGCCGCAGACTCGGGTCGCCCTCCGTCGCCGCATACTGCAGGTTCCGCGCGGCCGCCGCGCCCGCGAGGGCCCGGCCGAACGCGTCGCGAAGCCCGGCGATGTCGAACAGCTCCGGGGCGGGCAGGCCGCCGGCGAAGGAGATCACCTCCGAGCGCTCGGCGAGGGCGAGCAGGTCGCGCACGGGCGAGCCGCCGACGCCGGCCAGCCGCTCGGCGACGGGCAGGGGCGCGCGCGATCGGCTCGCGACGGTCGCTCGCGTCTCCCCGCCGGGCTCGCGGGGCACCTGCGTCGTGTCCATCGCTCCCTCGCCCCTTCATCCCGAGCTTTATGGAATGCCAGTATGGCATGCCATAGTGGAATACCAAAGAGGGACCAGGAGCGCTCTCGCGAGCGGGGCTCCCCGCCGCGCGACATCGCGGCGAGGCGGCGGCGATCAGCGTGAGGCGCTGGGCGCGATCGGAGCGATGCGCACGCACGAGCGTGCGCATCGAGCGTGACGAGACGAGCCGCGGGTCAGTGCCGCAGCTGGTACAGCAGCGCCTTCACGCCAAGCCCGAAGAAGAAGCCGGCGACGACGGAGAACATGAGAGTGAGCGCGTCGAAGGCGGTGTGCGTCGACACCCACGCGAAGACGATGACGGCGACGATCGAGCCGATGAGGGGAAGCTTGCGGGGCAGGACGACCGTGAGGCCACCGACCACGAACGCGAGGACGAGGAAGGGCCACCCCTCCCGCAGAGCCGCGCCGAGGTGCTGCTGTTGCCAGAACGCGATGGCGAGGAACGCCGCGGGCGCCACGGTCAGCACCGGGATCGTCCTGAGCAGGTCCCGTCGACGCGATCGTGCCGTGCTGGTCATCCTACGAGGATACGGTCAACGAGGCGCGATGTCAGCGCGCGAGCGCGGCCTGGGGGGTGTGCTTCCAGTAGCCGGAGAAGGTGATGCGGGACTTCGGCACGCCCGCGCGATGCAGGGCGCGACGCCCCTCGGTCGCGAGAGCCGCCTCCCCCACGACATACGCGTAGCAGTCCGTGGGAACCTCGCGGAGCGCGCGCACGGCTGCGAGCGCCGCGACGCCCGGCACGGCGTGGTCGTCGTCGCGCACGATCCAGTCGACGCGCACGCCCTCCGGCGCCACGAGCTCGCACACGTCGTCCGTCGTCGGCACCTCGACGATCGCGATCCCGCGCGTCGCCGGATCGAGCCCGCGCAGGATGCCCCGAACGGCGGGCAGCCCGGTCTCGTCGCACGCGACCACGACCGCGCCGTCCGCGAGGGCGGGATCGAAGATGAGCCCCTGGTCGAGGATGGCCGCACGCGACCCGAGCTCGACGGTCGTCGCCCAGCGGGCGACGGGCGCGGAGAGCTCCCCCTCCTCATCCCAGTGCAGCACGACGTCGACGTCGAGCTCGACCCCGGCGGACATCGTGCGGACCTCGGCGACCGTGTAGTTGGCGCAGTGCGGCCGGACGGCCTCGTCGAGGGCGAGATAGGGCTTCCACCACGATCGCCCCGTGACCCCCGGCAGCTCGAAGGGCGCGCCCGCCGCCCGCGGGATGAACAGCCGGAACCAGTGGTCGAATCCCGCGTATGCGAACCCGTCGAGGTCGTCGCCGGCGAGCGTGACGCGCTGGAAGGAGCGGCTGAGCCGGCGCGTGGCGACGACGCGTGCCGGGAAGATGCGGGGCTCGTCGGGCATCAGGCGCGGGTGCCGGGTCATAGGCTCCATATTAGGCATGCCTAAGCTAACTAGGTGACCTCATCCCCACCCCTCCGTCGCACGCGCGGCACGGGATGGCTCGCGGCCGCGGCGGCCGCCGCGGGCGTCGTGCTCGTCGCCGTCGCGAGCCTCGCCCTCGGCAGCGACCACCTCGCGCTCGCGGCGGTGTTCGAGCGCCTGCTCCATCCGCGCGAGGACGTCGGCGCGATCGTGTGGGGATCCCGCGTGCCGCGCACGGTGCTCGGGGCCCTCGTGGGCGCGTGCCTGGGCATCGCCGGCGCGGTCATGCAGGGCCAGACGCGCAACCCGCTCGCGGACCCCGGCCTCTTCGGCGTCTCGGCGGGAGCGAGCCTCGCCGTCGTCGTCGGCGTCTACACGCTGCACACGACCTCGCCGACCCTCATCCTCGTGCTCGCGCTCGTCGGTGCGATCGGTGCGAGCATGCTCGTCTTCGCCGTCGCCGCCCTCGGGCGCGGCCTCGCGAGCCCCGTGCCCCTGGCCATCGCCGGCACGGCGATCTCCGCGCTCTTCGCGGCCGTCACCTCCTTCCTCGTCCTGAGCGACCAGACGACCCTCGCCGCGTACCGCGTCTGGGTCGTCGGCTCGCTCTCGGGCCGCCGACTGGACGACCTCGGCGTCGTGCTCGCCTTCGTGGCCCTCGGCCTCGTGCTCGCGATCGCGAACATCCGCGCGCTCGACTCGCTCAGCCTCGGCATGGAGGTCGCTCGGGGCCTCGGCGAGAGCCTCCTGCGCGCCCGGCTCATCGGCCTCGGGACGATCACGCTGCTGACCGCGGCCTCCGTCGCCGTCACCGGCCCGATCGGGTTCGTCGGGCTCACGGCGCCGCACATCGCACGCCGGATGGTCGGCGGTCGCCACGCGCGACTCGTGCCGATGTCCGCCGTCGTCGGGGCGGTCGTGCTGCTCGCGAGCGACGTCATCGGGCGGATGATCGGGGGGCGCGCCGAGGTCTCCGTCGGCGTCGTGCTCTCCGTCGTCGGCGGCATCGCGTTCGTCGCAATCGTGCGGCACGGGCGGATGGCGGCGCTGTGATCGCGCAGCTCGACGCGCGCACGGGATCGCGACGCCGCCGCGGCTCGCGCACGGCGACCGTGACGATCGCGGCCGCGATCGCGATGCTCGCCGCCGTCGTGCTCGGCGTCGCGATCGGGTCGACCTGGCTGCCGCTCGGGGACGTCGTGCGCGCGCTGCTCGGGATCGCCGACCGCACCCAGGAGTTCATCTTGCTCACCTTCCGGCTCCCGCGCGTCGTGTGCGCGGTGCTCGTCGGGGCGTGCCTCGGGCTCGCCGGGGCGCTCACCCAGACCTTCTCGCGCAATCCGCTCGCGACCCCCGACATCCTCGGCGTGACCTCCGGCGCCGCCGTCGGCGCCGTCGCGACGATCGTCATCGGCGGGGGCACCTACGCGGTCGGATCGAGCCTGCTCGGCTTCGGCATCCCAGCGGTCGCGACCGTCTTCGGCCTCGCCACGGCCGCGTTCGTGTACGGGCTGTCGTGGCGTGGCGGCGTCGACAGCTATCGCCTCATCCTCACCGGCATCGGCGTGACCGCGACGCTGACCGGCCTCACGAGCTACCTGCTCCTGCAGGCGCAGATCACGCAGGCCGCCGCCGCCGCGCACTGGCTCACGGGCAGCCTCTCCGGCGTCTCCTGGACGAGCGTGTGGCCCGTGCTGGTGGTGCTCGTCGTCGTCACGCCGATCGCCGCCGCGCAGTCCTCCGCGCTCGAGGTGAGCGGTCTCGGCGACGACCTCTCCGTGGGGCTCGGCGTCGCGCTGCACCGGCACCGTCTCATCGTGATCGCGTGCGCCGTCGTGCTCACCTCCGCCGCCGTCTCGGCGAGCGGGCCCGTCGACTTCGTCGCGTTCGTCACGCCACAGCTCGCCGCGCGCCTCGCGAGGCGCGGGCGGCCGCCGCTCGCCGCGTCCGCGCTGCTCGGCGCCTCCCTCGTCGTCGTCGCGGACCTCGTCGGGCGCGCGGCCCTCCCGTGGGAGGTGCCGGTGGGGATCGTGACCGCGATCGTCGGCGCGCCGTACCTCCTCTGGCTGATCTCACGGCACCGCTCGCAGGAGAGGACCTCATGACGGACACCCGCACCCCCGCGCTCGAGGCGCGCGACCTCACGCTCGCGTACGAGCACGCCGTCGTCTTCGAGCACCTCGATCTGACGATCGAGCGCGGCAGCGTGACGACCTTCGTCGGCTCGAACGGCAGCGGCAAGTCGACGCTGCTCAAGGCGCTCGCCCGACTGCTCGCGCCGCGTGCGGGGTCGGTGCTGCTCGACGGCGAGCCCCTGCACGGCCAGTCGACGCGCGCGATCGCGCGCCGGCTCGCGATCCTGCCGCAGAAGCCGCTCACGCCCTCGGCGACGAGCGTGCGCGACCTCGTCTCGCGGGGACGGCATCCGCACCAGAGCCTGCTCCGGCCGTGGACGACGACGGATGCGGCCGCCGTCGAGGCCGCCCTCGCCGCGACCGGCATCGCCGAGCTCGCCGACCGCGACGCCGCCTCGCTCTCGGGCGGCCAGCTGCAGCGGGCCTGGATCGCGCTCGTGCTCGCGCAGGAGACCCCCGTCGTGCTCCTCGACGAGCCGACGACGTTCCTCGACCTCAGCCATCAGCTCGACGTGCTGCGGCTCGTGCGCTCGATGAACGCCGAGCGCGGCACGACGATCGTCATGGTGCTCCACGACCTGAGCCTCGCGGCGCGGTTCTCCGACCGGCTCGTCGTCCTCGGCCAGGGACGCGTGCTCGCCGACGGGACGCCCTGGCACGTGCTCACCCCCGGGGTGCTGCGCGAGGCGTTCGCCCTCGACGCGATGGTCATCCCGGATCCCGCGACGGGGACGCCGCTCGTCGTGCCGCACGAGCCCGCCCTGCGCTCGATTTGACGGCGTCAGCTTAGGTAAGGCTACCCTTAGACCATGGTTCCCCCTTCGGCCGTGCGTCGCCCCTTCGCCCTGTTCGCCTCGCTGCTCGCCATCGCGCTCGTCCTGGCGGGGTGCGCCTCGACCGGCTCACGCTCCTCGGACGCCGGCTCGGCGGCCGCGTGGACGTACACCGACGCGACGGGCGCGACGATCAGCGTGGACCACAGGCCCACGCGCATCGCGGCGTTCGCCGACCAGGCGCTCACCCTGTTCAGCTACGGGATCACGCCCGTCGCCGTCTTCGGTCGCGTGCCCGTGAAGACGGACTCGCGCTTCGCCGACTTCGACCTCTCGAAGACGACGATCGTCGGCAACGAATACGGCGAGATCGACCTCGAGAAGCTCGCGGCGGCCAAGCCCGACCTCATCGTCACGGGCATCTACCCGACCGACCGCAAGGGCACGCTCGACACGACGCAGCCGGACTACGGGATCACCGACCTCGAGCAGCAGAAGCAGCTCCAGGCGATCGCGCCCATCGTCACCGTGAAGGTCGGCGGCGCGGGCCAGGACGTCATCGACGCCAACGTGAAGCTCGCCGAGGAGCTCGGCGCGAAGCCCGACACGATCGCCGCGGCGAAGAAGAGGTTCGACGACGCGGCCGCGCGCCTCACCGCCGTCGCGAAGGCGCGCCCCGACATCGAGGTGACGCAGATGTACGCGGACGCGGACGGCGTCTACCTCGTCAAGCCCGACGACGAGCCCGTCACCCAGCTCTACAAGAGCCTCGGCGTGAACCTCACCGATCTGCACCCGGACGGCGAGTACTACTGGGACAAGTACAGCTGGGAGAACGCGCACCAGATGATGACGGGCGACGTGCTGCTCGTCAACGTCGAGGGCTATCAGGTCGCCGACCTGAAGAAGCAGGCCACGTTCGCCGACGACCCGGCGCTCCAGGCCGGCCAGGTCTACCCGTGGATCGACGCCGCGCTCAACTACTCGGCACAGGCCGAGCAGATGACGAAGCTCGCCGACCTCATCGAGAAGGCGAAGTCCGTCGTGTGAGCTCCGCGCGGGACGGCGCCGGGCGGGGTCGTCGGCCCACGGACTCGTCGGGCAGCGGCGCCGGCGGCACGGCGGCATCCCAGCACAGCTGCATCAAGAGCTCACTAGGCCACTCTTTGCCTGGGTCTCCAGAAGATCCGTTTCGTCAGCTCGTTAGCGAGGAGATAGACCACCGCGATCGACACGACCGTGAGCAGCAGGGGCCCTGGTATGGCGACCAGCCCGAGCGGCTTCGCCAGCGCCGAGTACGGCAAGCAGACGGAGACCGCCGCGACGGCGATGCTGGCGACGACGATCCATCTGCTGGGCTTGCTGCGGAAGAACGGGCGGCGGGTGCGCAGCACGAAGAGAACCGCCACCTCGGTCAAGATCGAGCCGAGGAACCAGGCGCTCCTGAACTCCGCGACGCGAGCGTGAAAGGTCCATTCGAGCACCGCGAAGGTCGTGAGATCGAAGACCGAGCTGAGTGCGCCGAACACGATCATGTAGCTGCGGATCAACCGCACGTTCCAGCGCTGCGGTCGTCGCAGTTGCGCCGCGTCCACGGAATCCGTGGCGATGAAGGTCGCCGGCAGGTCGGTCAACAGGTTGATCAACAGAATCTGACTCGCCAACAGCGGCAGGAACGGCAGCACTGCGGCCGCAACCGCCATGCTGAGCACGTTGCCGAAGCTCGCACTCGTGGTCATGAAGACGTACTTCATGGTGTTGGCGAACGTGCGGCGGCCCTGCCTCATCCCGTCGAGCAGCACGCCGAGATCCTTGTCCAGCAGCACGATGTCGGCCGCCTCCTTCGCCACGTCGACGGCGCTCTCGACGGAAATCCCGACCTCCGCCGCACGCAGCGCCGGCGAGTCGTTGATGCCGTCGCCGAGGTAGCCGACGACGTGCCTGGACGCTCGAAGCGCCGTGACGATGCGCTCCTTCTGAAGCGGGTTCAACTCGGCGAACACCGCGACACTCGCCGCCGCTGCGGCCAGATCCTCATCGGCGAGCGCATCGACGTCGCCGCCGACCATCACGAGCTCGGTGCTGAGACCGACGAGGTTCGCGACGTGGGCCGCGACCAGGTGGTTGTCCCCGGTCAGCATCCTCACCGAGATCCCATTCGCTGCGAGTTGAGCGAGGGTCGCAGGCGCATCGGGCTTGACGGGATCCGCGAAGGTCACGAATCCGACCAAGCACATCCCCGACTCGTCGGTCACGGTCGCCGCCGTCGCGCCATCGAGCGAGCGAGTGGCGAGTCCGAGCACCCGGTAGCCGTCGTCGCTGAGCTCGTGGAAGAGCTTCTGGATGTCGTCGTGGGCCGTCACGATGGCGGCGACAGAGCCGTCAGCGGAGACGACTGTCGTGCAGACCTGCAGGATGGCGTCGAGCGCGCCTTTGCAGATGAGCAACGGCGGGTCGGCGCCGTCCTTCACGAGCACGCTGAGCCGACGGCGGTCGAAGTCGTACGGCACCTCGTCGATCGTGATCACCGTATCCGCGTCACATGTCACGCCAGCGACAATCGCGTCGTCGATCGGATTCTTCAGTCCGATCTGCAGAGATGCGTTGAGGTAGGCGAGGCGCTCGACAACGCCACTCGGTTCTCCGTCAACGGCCATCGCCCGGTCGAGCGTCACCTCCCCCTGGGTCATCGTGCCGGTCTTGTCCGAACACAACACCGTCATGGCGCCGAAGTCCTCGATCGAATCGAGTCGTCGCACGATGACACGCCTCTTGGCGATCGCGCGGGCCCCCTGCGCGAGGCTGATGCTCACGATCGTCGGCAGCAGCTGCGGCGTGAGCCCGACGGCCAGCGCGAGAGAGAACAGCACCGAATCGAGCGGCGGCCGTCGCAGAAGCACGTTGACGATGAAGATCGCCACAACGAGCACGAGCATTGTCCGGGTGAGGAGCAGGCCGAACGATGTCAGCCCCTTCTCGAAACCCGTGCGTGGGGATGCCTTCGTCAGGTGAGCGGATACCGAGCCGATCTCCGTGGACTGCCCCGTGCCGACGACGACGACGGTGCCGCTTCCGCTCGCGACGTGCGTGCCCAGGAAGACCATGTTCGCACGGGCGGTGAGTGGGCTGTCCACGGCGCTCGTGCCGGGAGACTTCTCGGACGGGAAGGTCTCGCCGGTGAGCGCGGACTCGTCCACCTGCAGCCCGTTCGAGGTCAACACGATGCTGTCGCCCGGCACGAGATCGCCGGCCGTGAGCTGCACCACGTCGCCCGGCACGATGGACGTGATCGGCAGAGGCTGGATGGCGCCATCGCGGAACACCTCCGCCTTCACCTCGACCGCGGAGACCAGCGCGCCTATCGCACGCCCCGCGCTGCGCTCCTGGACGAATCCGAGCAGGCCGGAGATGAGGATGATGACCAGGATGATGATGGAATCGACCGCGTCGCCGAGCGCCCAGGCCAGAATCGTCGCCGCGACCAGAATGAGCACGATCGGGCTGAGGAACTGTCGCGCAAGAAGCCGCGCGGACGACGTCTGCCTGGACGCAGGCAGGACGTTCGACCCGACCTCCCTCAGCCTCGCTGCGGCCTGCTCCGCCGTCAGACCGGCGGCGGTCGAGCCGAGAGATGTGATCAGCTCGGTCGACGGCTCGTTCCAGAAGGCCGTGGTCACGCTCGGCGCCCGGCTGCCGCGTCCACGGTCGGTGAGTGCACGCCGCCTCCAGAGTGCGTGAACGAGGAGGATCCGACCTGGACGTGCACCCGCATGTCCTGGCGGAGCGTCGCCTCGCGCTCGGCAGGCCCGTCGACGGAGCCGGGAGTCTCGGGCGAGGGGTGGCCGGGGATTCCGCCGGGGAAGGAGGATGGGGGGAGCAGGGTCTTCATGCCCTCGTCGATCCGCTCGATCCGGGCGTCGTTCCCCAGTGCCCGAGGAGCCTGGGCTTGATGTCCCCTCGGATCAGCGGCCGCGGCAGAAGCGGGTTGTCGAGCGGACAGATCTGCCCGACCGACAGACAGCGGGCTGCGCGCGACCAGATGTCGAGCTCCGTGAGCGTCTTCTCGGTCACGTCACAGGGGGCGCAGAACGTCCAGGCCGTCGTGCTCCTGGTTCCGCTCATCGCGTTCTCGTCCGCCGTCGACGCTCGACGACCTCCGGCGCCACTGCCATCGGGGCATGAAGCGCTGGCGTTTGGAAGCTTGCCTCGTGCAGTTCCTGCTCGGCACGCCCGTCGCGCCAGTCTGGCTTCCGGAGCCGGAAGATCACCAGCGCGGCGCTCAAGAAGACGATCAGGCCGGCCGTGACCAGCACGACGTAGACAACCGGATCTCCGACGGGAAGTTGGGTCGGAGGAAAGAACGATACGAGCAGGGAGAATGCGACCGCCGCGAAGCCGACCCCGGCAACAATCCACATTCCGACCTTGCCGCCGGGAATCGCGAACGCACGTGCAAGGTCCGGCTTGGTGTATCGGAGCCGTATCGCGGCGGCATACATCAGCATGTACATCACGATGTAGAGGCTGATCGTGACTGTGGAGATCAGGAAGAAAGCGCCGCTGACGTCGGCTGTGAACAGATAGACCGATGAGACCGCTGTGACGATGATCGCTTGGATGACGAGGATGTTCCGCGGCGCACCGCGCTTGTTGGTCCTCTGCATGAGAGGTGGCAGCAGGCCGTCGTGAGCGGTCGCGAGGAGCCCCCTGCTGGGGGACGCCAACCAGGCAAGCGCTCCGCTGAGCGCGCCGAAGGCAATGAGTGCGGCGAGTAGTTGCACGATCCAGCCGACATGCCATTGGCCGACGAGCACCGTCTCGAATGCTTCGAAGACACCCGTCTGGATGACGAGCTTGTCGTAGGGCACAAGGGCGGCGACGGCGAGGGAACCGAGCAGAAAGACAGCGACCGAAATGACCGATGCCAACAGCATCGCCGAGGGGAATCCGCGTCTCGGGTTCTTCATCTCTCCGACGTGCACCGACTGGACCTCGACGCCTGCGAAGAGCAGCATAATATTGCCGAGGAAAGCTAGCGATCCGAGGCCGTTCAGAAGGGGCAGCAGGCGAGGACCGGCAGCACCGTCGACGACGTGGCTGACCGCTGGATCCGTGGCCGTCGACCAGCCCATGCCGTGGCCGGCGATCGCCCACCAGAGGAACAGGAGAACGAGCACCGCCCCGGGTACCACAGTGCCGACCAGGAACCCGTACTTCGCGACCCGGGCGAGGACCGCGTTGCCGCGAAGCGCAAGGAGTGTGGCGAGCCAGTAGCTGATGATGCAGAAGACGCCGACGTAGATGTGGGCATCGGCCAGGCCGGCGTCGTTCAGGGCGAACGCTGCAGCAGCTGCCGCGAAGCCGAGCCCCGTCGGAAACCAGACGACGTTCTGGATCCATTGGAGCCAGATCCCCACGAAGCCCCACCGTTGTCCGAACGCCTCGCCGATCCAGGTGTAGACGCCGCCCGTGCGGTCGGAGAACGCGCTTCCGAGCTCCGCCGACACGAGGGCAGCGGGCACGAGGAAGAGGATGACCGCGAAGCCGATGTAGGTGAACATCGTGAGCTCTTCTTTGGCCATGACCGGCAGCCCACGCAAACTCGTGACGACCGCAGCTGCGGTGAGGAAGCCCACGGTCGGAACCGACATGAACGCGCTCTTCTTGACGTTCGGTTCTCTGGCACCGCTGGGGTGGTCCGAGCTCGCACGGATCATCGCGTCACCGGTTCGGCCGCGACGGCCGGGACGGCGTCGTGATGGAAGCCGGCACCTTCGGCGTCTGTGAGCTTCCTCGACGGGGGCCGATCGTCGAGCTTCGCCATGCCGCGCCGCATGTCCTCCAAGAGAAGGTCGGCCATGTCGATGCTGAAGCCATGCCGCACGATGATGCGCTGCACGACCACGGCGTCCTGCCCAGCGGGCAGCGTGTACGCAGGGACCAGCCATCCGCGCGTGCGCAGCTCTTCAGCGAGGTCGAACAGGTTGTGCGCATGCTCGCCCACGCCGAGCTTCCAGGTCACCGCGGGGATGCCGAGGCTCGGGTCACCACCGAAAACGAGTTCGCACCTGCCGAGCGCAGCGATCCCGGACGCAAGGTGCTGCGCGACCTGGTAGGTCGCGGCCTGGATGTTGCGGTAGCCCTCCCTTCCGAGACGAAGGAAGAGGTAGTACGAGGAGATGACCTTACCGCCGGGGCGAGAGAAGTTGAGGTTGAACGTCGCCATCTCGCCCCCGAGGTAGTTGACGTTGAAGACCAACTCGTCGGGAAGGTCGGCGCGCTCGCGCCAGATGACCCAGCCGCTCCCGATCGGCGCGAGCCCCGTCTTGTGACCGGATGCGTTGATGGACTTCACTCGAGGGAGCCGGAAGTCCCACTCGATCTCGGCCGCGCAGAACGGCGCGACGAAACCGCCGCTGGCCGCATCCACATGAATCGGAACGTCGAGCCCCGTCCGCTCCTGCAGATCGTCGAGCGCGGCGCTGATGGCGGAGACGTTCTCGAACAGGCCGGTGAACGTCTGCCCGAAGGTGACCACGACGGCGATGGTGTTCTCATCGCACTGAGCGACGGCCTCCTCGGGAGTCATGACATACTGCTCGTTCATCGGCACCTGGCGGGTCTCGACGTCGAAGTACCGGCCGAACTTCTCCCAGCAGACCTGCACGGGGCCGCACACGAAATTCGGGCTCGCCGTCGATCTTCCGGCGGCGATGCGGTTCGCCTTCCACCTCCACTTCGCGGCGAGACCTCCGAGCATGGCGGCCTCGCTGGAACCGGTCGTCGACGTGCCCATCGTCCTCGCCGCGTCGGGTGAGTTGAAGAGGTCGGCGAGCATGTGCACGCATCGGCTCTCCAGCTCGGCCGTCTGCGGGTACTCGTCTTTGTCGATGATGTTCTTCTCGAGCGAGTCGGCCATGAGCTGGCGGACCTCAGGCTCCACCCACGTCGTGCAGAAGGTGGCGAGGTTCATGCGCGCGACCCCGTCGAGCATGAGCTCGTCGTTCACCAACTGGTAGACGTCGCGCGGGTCTTCTTCGTGGAGCGGGAAGTGCGCACGCGGTGCTCTCGTGGTCATCGACGGGGAGGCGTACACGTCGCTGAGTCCGTTGTTCGGCGAGGCGGGATCCTCTGCGGCCGTCATGACGCTTCGTCGTCGTGATCGGCAGCGGCCAGCTGCTCCGAGTCGACCACTCGGGGCGACGGGGCGGTGGAGTATCGGGGCTCCCGATCAGCCAGGAGCGCGGTGACGTCGATCGGCTGGGTCGCGCCGAGATCGACGCGTGCCGGATCGTCCGCCGCCAGAGAGCGCGCGCGGTCCGCTGGCTGCCCATCGAGGGGATTGTTGGTGTTGATGGTCGTCATGATGCACTGTCCTGCCCGGTCGGCCGGTATCTCAGCAGTGCGCGCGTGAGCAGTCGCTCAGCCGCGCGCGGGAGGGGGAAGGACAGGCGTCGTGGATTGCGACCTTCCGCAGCGGCCCCGAGGGCCGGACCATGAACTTCGCGTCTCCGCGGGGACGCAGCCAGGCAGACGCCTCACGTCGGCGCGTGCTTCACCTGATGGAGAGGAAGGAAAGCTGCAAGCGCGAGACGAAACACGATGACCCCTTGTCGGCGTTAGACAGTCCGCCGCCGGGGTCTCGAGCAACATGCCCACTGTAGGGGTGCTCCGCCCGGCGCGTCAATCGCCTTTCCCATGTGAGTCACGCTCTGCGCTCCGCGGGCACGCGGCGGCGCAGGCGGCCGTCGCCGACCTCGGGACCGCGATAGACCATGTCCATCGCGCCGATGCTCTCTCCAGGAGGGACGATCTCGTCGATGCGGTCGAGCACCTCGTCCGACAGCACGACGTCGACCCCCGCGAGGGTGTCCTCGAGCTGCTCCATGGTGCGCGGGCCCGCGATCGCCGAGGTCACGCCCGGATGCGCGATAGCGAAGGCCATCGCGAGATGGGTCAGCTTCACACCGATCTCGTCCGAGAGCGTGACCAGCTGCTCGATGGCCGCCAGCCGGCGCTCGTCGCGGAAATGCCGCATGCCCGTGCGCGCCGAGCGGAAGTTGTCGTTCTCGTGGCCGGCGCGATAGCGGCCCGTGAGCATGCCGCCGGCCAGCGGGCTGTAGACGAGTGTGCCCATCCCGTAGCGTTGGGCGACGGGCAGGATCTCGCGCTCGATCTCGCGGTCGAGGATCGAGTAGTTCGGCTGCTCGGTGCGGAACCGCTCGAAGCCGCGACGCTCAGCCACCCATTGCGCCTCGACGATCTCCGAGCCGCGCATCGACGACGAGCCGATCGCGCGCACCTTCCCCTGCCGGACGAGATCGGTGAGCGCCGACAGCGTCTCGTCGATGTCGGTCTCGGGGTCCGGGCGGTGCAGCTGATACAGGTCGATGTGGTCGGTCTGCAACCGGCGCAACGAGCGCTCGACCGCCTGCACGATCCACCGGCGGGAAGCGCCGCGATGGTTGACATCGTCATCCACCGGTCCCCAGAACTTCGTGGCGAGCACCACGTCGTCGCGGCGGCCCTTGAGCGCCTCGCCGACCACCTCCTCTGAGTCGCCGTAGCGGTCGGCGGTGTCGACGAAGTTGATCCCGGCGTCGAGCGCGCGGTGGATGATGCGGATGGCCTCGGTGCGGTCCGGGTTGCCGAGTGAGCCGAGCATCATCGCGCCGAGCGCGTACGGGGTCACCTTGATGCCGGTGCGGCCGAGGGTGCGGTACTGCATGAGTGCTCCTTGCTGGCACCTGACGGGCGCCGTGTGGGAATATGAAACGGAACACTGTCCCGCTAGGTGTCGACTATACGGAACGGTGTCCCGTTTATCAAGCGAGCAAGGAGACACCGGATGCCGCGTGCCGACGCCCAGCGCAACGTCGATGCCCTTCTGGCGGCGGCGAAGGACGAGTTCGCCGCGCACGGCGTCGACGTGGGCGTGCGAGCCATCGCCGCGCGCGCCGGCGTCGGGACGGCGACGCTCTACCGCCACTTCCCCCTGCGCTCGGACTTGATCGCCGCGGTGTTCCGGCGCGAGATCGACGACGTCACGGCCCAGGCCGCGCAGCTGGCCGAGAGCCACGAGCCCTTCGAGGCGCTCGCGCTCTGGGCGCAGCGCTACACGGAGTTCGTGGCGACGAAGCACGGGCTCGGGTCCGCACTGCGCTCGGGCGAGCCCGCCTACAGCGGCTTGCGTGATTACTTCGAGAGCAACGCGGGACCGGCCCTGCAGCAGCTGCTCGATGCCGCCGCGACGGCCGGCGCCATCCGGGACGGCATCGACCCGCTCGAGCTGATCGGCGCGATCGCGAATCTGTGCGTGCCGCCTCCCGGCAGCGATGACACCTCACGCGCGAGCCGCATGGTCGGGCTGTTACTCGATGGGCTGCGCTACGGAGCGACGCCGGCGCAACAGCGGACGGCACAAGCCTGAACGCCGATTCCCACTCCGGCTCGCGAAAAGGTGGGCGCAGTGCGCGTCCCTTGCCATCGGCACCGGCAACAGACTGACATCGCGCCCGCGATCACCACGGCCAGAGATTAATGGGTCGAGGTCGTGCAGGACTTTCGCGGGGTCGCGGTCGGAGACTCTGTACGGGATGATCTCGAGCGCGTCCGCGCCCCGATGATGCACCGCGGACCACGAGTGTGACAATGCGCTGTAGCGGCCGTCACACTTGGGCGCTGGAACGCGTCAACTTAGTGTGAAAGACATGCAACTGGCGGCGTTTGAGCGGGAGCGATCTCGTCTCGTGGCGATCGCGACCCGAGTTCTGGGGTCCCCCGGCGACGCGGACGACCTCGTGCAGGAGGCCTGGTTGCGGTTCTCGCGCACCGAGGACATCGACGATGCACCCGCGTGGTTGACCACGGTCGTGACACGACTGTGTCTGGACCTGCTGCGCCGGCGCCGCACACGCGTGAGGGCGGAGTCCAAGGCGACGCAGACCGGACGGGAAGGTGTCGATCCGGAAGCGGATGCGCTGCTGGCGGACCGCGTCGGCGGCGCGATGCAGCTCATGCTCGACGCACTCGTCCCCGCAGAACGTGCCGCTTTCGTCCTCCACGACGCGTTCGGATACTCGTTCCCGGAGATCGCCCAGATGCTAGGCCGGTCAGACGCGGCAGTGCGTCAGCTCGCCAGCCGGGCCAGGCGCAAGGTTCACGACGCATCGGAGCCGTTGCAGGAGGCCCAGCGACGTGTCGTCGCGGCCAATCGCGAGGTGGTGGAGGCATTCCTCAGCGCCGCTCAGGGCGGTGACCTCTCGCGGCTGATGTCGTTGCTGGCGCCCGACGTGGTCATGCGCGCTGACAGCGCAGCGCAGGCCATGGGCACGCAATCGCTCTACGACGGCCCCGAGTCGGTGGCCGGCCGGTTCCGTGGAGCGCAGGGTGCGAGGCCGGTGCTCATCGACGGGGACCCGGGTGTGGCGTGGATGGTGAATGGACGAGCGCGGGTGGTCTTCTGCTTCCAGTTGGCCGACGGCCTGGTGCGCGCCATCGACCTCGTCGCCGACCGGGAGGTCATGGCGACCATGGAGATCATCCCGATGACGCGGGAGGCGTGAGATGCGATTCCACGCGATCGTGGAACCGCCCGAGCCGACGAGGGGTCTGGAGATCCCGTCTGGGATCGTCGAAGGCCTCGGCGGTGGGAAGCGTCCGCGGGTAGTGGTGAGCATCAACGGGCATTCATGGCAAACCCGGGTCGCACTCATGCGGGGGCGGCAGCTCATCGGGTTGAGCCACGCGAATCGAATCGGCGCGGGCGCGGAGATCGGGGAAAGGGTCACCGTGGAGATCGTCCTGGACGAGGAGCCGTTGACCGTGACGGAGCCCGCCCAGCTCACGGAGGCGCTCGATGCGGACCCCGCAGCGCGCGAGGCGTTCGACCGGCTGACCATCAGCCAGCGACGTCAGCACGTCCGCGGGATCGAGCAGGCCAAAGGCGCCGACACTCGCGTACGGAGAATCCGCAAGCTGATCTCGGAGTTGCACGAGCGTTCCTGACCGCTGTCACGCACCCGTCACGCCATCCGTCACCCCAGTGTCGGAACACGCCGACAGCAGAACGAGCAGGAGCGCAAGATGCTTTCGATCAACCACCTCAGCCTGGGCACGACGGACCCGGATGCCGCGGCGGCCTTCTATCGGGGCCCGCTCGGCCTCGACGACCGAATCCGGGCACACGCCGACCGTGAGCCGAGCAGCGGATTCCGTGGCTTCACCCTCGGACTCGACGTGCCGGAGCCGGAACACGTCGACCGGCTCGTAGCCGCCGCGATCGACGCGAGCGCGGAAAGCCTCAAGCCGGCAAAGAGACAGTTCTGGGGCGGCTACTCGGGCGTGATCCGCACCCCCGACGGCACCGTGGTCAAGATCGCCACCTCCGACCAGAAGAACCCCGGCACGAGCCTCGGTGAGGGCTCGACGGCGATCGAGCGGATCGTCCTCCTGCTGGGCGTGGGGCATGTGGGCCGAGCCAGGGACTTCTATGTCGCGGCCGGCCTCGCCGTCGCGAAGGCTTACGGCAGCAGGTACGTCGAGTTCGAGCCCGGGAACGGAGCGATCACGCTCGGCCTGTACAAGCGCCCCGGTCTGGCCAAGGAGTTCGGCGTCGACCCCGAGGGCAATGGATCCCATCGGCTCATCATCGCGTCGAACGATGCCTCCCTCACCGATCCCGACGGATTCACCTGGCAGGGCTCGCGCCACGCCAGCTCCTGATCACGAGATGGATCTCGTGGTGCAAGAGACGTTCCTCCGCTGCCTCGATCCCAAGCCTCGCTGACGTTCCACCTCACGGTCCCGGACCTCTCCTGAGGGCACAGTCGCAGTCTTCTCCCGCAGCGATATTCGATCACCGCGACGGAGATGTCGTCCGGCGAGATGTCCTCACTAGGCAACTTCCAGTTGAAGCGCTTCGCGTTCTCTCCTGTCCGGTAGCCAGCCAGCCAGCCGGGACGAGGATCGGCCTCGATGCATTCGCGCCGGTAACGACTTGCATTCCTTCACTGTCACGGGCCTTTCGGTGTGATGACACGTCCGGCAAACCAGCGGACGGCGGCCTCGGCTTCATCCAGATCAATGGAGGCGGGATCGACGATCAGGTCGAGGTGGATGCCGTCGATGAGCGCCAGAATCCGCGTGACATGCGCATCGATCTCGGCCCGCACGACGTGACCCTGATCGGCAAGCACACCTAGCCACCGGCGAAGGGCACTCTCGGAGGCGCGACGCGCACTGCCGATGATCTCTACGACCCCGAGGTTGGGCGTGCCGCCTAACACGAGTCGATACAGCTCCGACCAGCCAGCGAGAGCCTCTGCGGAGATAGCGCGCGGAGGCAGGAACTGCACCAAGCACTCGGCGAGACGGTCTGCCGGGTCGCGCCCAGCGTCGGCGATGCCGAGGTCGTCGAGCGCGCTGGCGGTGAGTGAGGCCGCGACCTCCTTGTGGAGCTCGGCTTGTGTCGGGAAGTAGTGCCGCAGCGTGGTCGGCCCGACCCCGGCGGCAGCCGCCACCGAACGCACGCTCAGTGCGCCCAGCCCTCGCTCCCGCACCACGCCGAGGGCCGCGGCCACGATGTCATCACGTCGACTCATCGAACCAAAGGTAGCACAGTGTACTAGTACACTGTGTCGGTACAGCGTACTATCGGGTCTGATCCCCCACAGGGCAGAGCGCAAGGAGCGACCATGACGAGTGAGAAACAGCGGCCCGGCTGGCCCGAGATCGCCGTCGGGCTCGGCGCCTACGCGGTGCTCTACATGGTCGTCGCGCTGATTCTGCGGCTGACCGATTTCGCTCCTGCATTGGCCGGCGTCGTGGAGTTCGCGTTCTCCGCCCTCATGGGCATAGGCGCGTTCGCCGCCGCCGCCGGCCTCCGCATCCGGCGGCTCGCGCCATTCGGGGTGTCCCCCCGCACCAAGCCACGTTGGCTCGCTGCGGGGGCCGGGCTCGGCGTCGTCGCGTATGTGCTCAGTATTGGCGTATCGCTGCTATTCATGACACTGACCGGCGATCGCCAGAACGTCCAGGTCGGCTACCAGGCAGCGGCAGCCGGCGGCGTGTTCTGGTACGCCGCGACGGCCGTGACTGGTTTCGTCCTGACCCCCATCGGTGAAGAACTGATCTTCCGTGGGGTGCTGGCCAACGCCCTCGGGCGCTATAGCGCCTGGATCAGCGTGCTGGTAAGCGCAGCCGTGTTCGCTCTCGCGCACGGCCTCAACCCAGTGCTACCGGTCGCCTTCGTCGTCGGCATCTTGACGGCCCTTCTGTTCCGTCGCACCGGCTCCATCTGGCCAGGCGTGTTCGTGCATGGCATGAACAACGCCCTCGCCATCACCGTGCCGGTCATCATCTCCTTCATCAGCGCCCCATGATGAGGACGACGAGCTGCGCGCCTGGAACGGCCGCCCCTTCGAGATGCTGCCGGACCCCGAAGCCAACGGCAACGCTCTGGCCTGGGCTGCGAATGCCGACAAGGCCCCGGCCCTTGATTCTTCGGGCCAAGGTTCGAGCCTCGTGCGGTGGGTACACCTTCGTAGAGAGTTCGGTCATTAACGCCGGCAGAGTGGGCGGCATCAACAGCGATCAACTCGTCAGGAAACTCCAAGAAGATCCGCAACTTGCGTCACTCCTCATCACCGACGGAACCGACGCGCGCACTCGCCACCGCTGGTTGGCTCTCTGCAACCTCTTGCCAAACACCTCGGCGTTCAGAGCGCCGCCGAGATCCTGCGCGATGCCGTTCGGAGCGTTCCTCGAGGTTGAACCAGCAAAGCCTTCGAGAGCGCAATCCGACGGTTCTCATCATTCATGTCGCAGCGAAACCTCGGCCCCCGCGAGGGGCGGAGAAACACTGGACCCGGTAAAGGCACGACGAGGAACGACTGCGCTCAGCCAGCAGGTGATCGACCTCGTGACCCGACGTGGGCAGCTCTCGCCGGAGGCGACGTTCGCCCGGGGCGAGGAGTTCTTCGACGCTGGGGACGTTATGCCCCCGCCGCCGCCCGACGGGGACGCATCACCCCCGCCTGCGACCATTCCACGAAGGCTGCCGCCGGACGAACGCTGCCGACGTGCTCGTTTACGTGGCTGGTGGGCCCTCCCTCTGGCTGGGTATCGGATCCGACGCTCGGACCCAGCGACAAACTGCAGCTCACGTCCCTGAATAGCCGAGTGCTGCGGCACCACGCCCAAGTCGCTCTCGCCACCTTGCTGGAAGGGCCTCGGGACCGAGGATGCCCCGAAGTAGCGAGCATCATGGCCTCAGGCGCCCGCCGTTGCTGTACTACTGCATAGACGAGAACTGATGCGCGCGGCCGTCGGAGCGCACCGCCGAATGAAAAGTGCGGCACTCTGGGAATCGGTCGAATCTGAGGGCAGGCCGCAACGTCCGCTGACCGTTCGACCCCACGGCCCCAATCTCACCGCCTTGCGTCTGGCGGCGAGGCGCCGGCGCCTCGCTACGGACGGTTTGATACGCCGACAGGCCTCATCGTTCACGGGTGCGCATCATTCTGGTGGTGTTGGCGTTGAGCTCGATGGCACCGTCGGGTCCGACCACCACGGTGCCGCCGACGTTGACGAGATGGCGTCCGATCGCGCAGTTGGGCTCGAACGCGAAGACGGTGCCGACCTGGAGCACTGTGTCGCGTCCTATGGTGGGGATCGGCAGCACCTTGCCGTACTCGACGACCTCGGGAAGTTCGGCGCCCTGGTGTCCGGTGCCGATGAGCCCGTATGGGCTGATGGTGTGGATAAGTGGGTGGACGTGCCAGCCGCCCGCCCGGCGCGCCGGCTCCGCCATGGCGTCAACGACCTCGCCGAAGACGGTCCCAGGCCGCAGTCTCTCGATGCCGGCGAGGTAGGACTCCTGGGCGATGTCGGCGGCCTTCTCGATATCGGGGTGCACGGTGCCGACCGCGATCGTGGGTTGATGCTGGGTCTCGAGCATCCCGAACGAGCAGAAGAGCTCCGCAAGGACGGTGTCACCATGCTGGATGACGCGCGGCCTCTGGGGGCGGTAAGTCCAGGCGGGCGACCCCCATCCGACCCACTCCGGGCCCGAGCCGAGTGCCATGCCGCTCGTGAAGCCGAGGTGCTCGGCACAGGCGCGCATCGCCGCCGCATAGATGACGTTCTCCGCGACGCCGACTCGGGTGATTTCGAGCATGGCCTGCGCCATGCGCTCGCCGACGCTCGCCGACCAGCGCAGGACGCGCAACTCCTCTGCGCTCTTCGGGGAGATCAGCTCGAAGAAGCGCCGACCGACGGGCGTGAACCGCGCGTTCGGCAGATCATCGAGGACGCCCTGCCAGGTGTTGTAAGGCATGGCGCCGTCGAAGTAGAAGGGCGGGTAGGGTTCGAGTCCGATCACGCCGAATGCGGCGCGGTCGAGCCCTCGTTCCTCGATCACTTCGACGAGGTTCGAGCCCAGCTTGCCGACATAGATGTTCTCTGGGCGCAGCCACCCGGTCGGTCCGACGTGACGCGCCTGGATGTGATCCTCGACGACGGTGGTGAGGAAGACGACCGCGATGGGCTCCTGCCCTCTCGGCAGGATGACGATGGAGCCCGGGCGGTCGTTCGTGAAGTAGACGTCCGGGGCGAACGGCGCCGGGAAAGATCCCTCGCGTTCGCCGTAGACGAGGAGCGCATCGAGTCCTTCCTCCTCCATCAGGCGGTCGGCCAGGCGCCACCGTCGGTCTCGCTCGGCTGACGAGAAGCTGGGAACCTCCGAGGGGAAATCCCCGGGGACTGTGGCGTCAAGTTCGGCCCAGACAGCGTCAGACGCGGAGACAGGGGCCCCGGTCGCTGCGTCCTGCTCGGTGGTCATGCTCGCGACTCGTCCGCGCTGCGCCGCGTTCCGCGGATGCGTGCGGAGCCGAGCGGCATCGTCGCCGTGCCGGTGAGCTGGTCCCCGGTCACAGTCGCGGCGATCTGCGCCTTGATCCGGCCCATCGGGGTCTTGATGCGCGCTCGGAAGGAGACGTCGTGGCCCTGCGCCTCGACATCCGACAACTCGGATTCCCAACCCGATCCCTGCAGCCGCCCCCCGATGGCACCCCCGTCCGCACTCAGCGTCAGGGCGGCCTGCTGCGGTCCGAACGGCGTCTCCACCGCCAAGTCGTATGTGCCTTCCAGTCCCATCGGACCACTCCTCATCCCTGCGAGGTACCCGCGTCTGCGGCATCCCGTCGGTCGGAGCCTGCGCCTTCCCGGCGTAGTATTCAACATCGATGAATAAAGGGCGAGGCCGTCCCGTGGGCGGGTCAGACGCGAGAGATCGAATCCTGCGCGCCGCGCGGGCGCGATTCGTGGAGCTGGGCTACCGCGCGACCACAACGCGAGCGATCGCAGCCGACGCCAAGGTGGACGCTGCCTTGATCGCCTACTACTTCGGCTCCAAGCAGGGCCTGTTCATCCAGTCGCTGGCGATGACCTTCTCGCCCGCCGAGGTGCTCTCGGCGCTGATCGACGGCCCTGAGTCGAGCCTGCCGGAACGTTCGCTCATGGCGGTGATGAATATCTGGGAGAACCCCGACCTCGGCCCCGCAATGCGCACCTTCGTTCTAGAGGCCCTTCACCATGCGGAGGTCCTCGACGCCTTCCGCGAATATTTCGAGGTCGAGGTACTCGCCCGAGCGACGGGGAGCCTGCATGGCCCTCGCGCCGCACGCCGCGCCGCCGCAGCCCTCACGGTCTTCGCAGGGCTCGTGTTCAGTCGCTACCTTCTGCGCATGCCCTTCGCGGCCAACACCTCGAAAGACGACATTCAGGCGACCCTGCTTCCGATGCTGCGAGTCGCCCTCGAGCCCAGGCCCAGAACATCCGGCCGCGATCGCTGATCAACGCTCACGCAAACGTCTGGAGGTCTTCAAGCACCGCGCGCATCCGAGTGACATATGGCCGCGCCACCCACCGCCGAGCACCTTCAAGGTGGTCTGCTGCACGGTTAGGTGACATCTTGACCTGCCCCACGGATTTGGTTCCAGTCCTGGTCGCTAACTCGCGGCGGGGATGTCGTTGATTTCGAGTCTCTCGTATTCGATGGGGGTGCGGTAGCCCAGGGAGGAGTGTCGGCGTTGTCGGTTGTGGAATATCTCG